>JBBDHT010000001.1:0-15089 GCA_040880765.1 Acidimicrobiia bacterium
GCACCTGTTTCGTGGAGGTGCGGGGAGTTGAACCCCGGTCCGCTGAGCCATCTGCGTTGGCATCTCCGAGCGCAGTTGTCAGCGAGCTTTCGGGAACAGGAACTCTGACAACAAGTTCTCCTGCACCTATCCAGAATTGATCTTTGCCAGCCAGTCCTGGACCCTGCCTGACGCATCCCGACAAACGACGCCCGACCCCGATCGTGCGGGAACCGACCGGGCGGACGAGCTACTTAATTAAGCAGCCAGTGCGAATTTATCTTCTGCACTTATTGGTTTTTCCGGTTTGTTAACGAGGCCCCGGAGACCCCGGCTCGCTTCCAACGCTTCAACACTCAACGTCGAAACCGTTTCACCCCCAGATTTCTGGGTCTACCGGTACGGTACTCGCCCGCACCGACAACAACAACGGGTCTAACCCCGTCGCCTCTCTAGAGAACGCTCGATCTCTTTCTTATGTTCCCGGTCTTTGAGAGATTGGCGCTTGTCGACGGTGGACCGGCCCTTGGCCAGGCCCAGCTCGACTTTGGCCTTCCCATCTTTGAAATAGACCTGGAGCGGAACCAGAGTCAGGCCCTTTTCGGCCAGCTGACCCGAGACACGGTCGATCTCACGCCGGTGCATCAGCAGCTTCCTGTGGCGCTCGGGATCGTGGCCACCGTCGCGGGCAAACTCGTAGGGCCCGATGTAGCACCCACTCAGGAACACCTCTCCCCCATCGATGTGGGCAAAGGAGTCCTTCAAATCGATGCGGCCATCCCGGAGTGACTTCACCTCCGAGCCGACAAGCGCCATCCCCGCCTCAAAGGTGTCGATGATCGAGTAGTTTCGGCGGGCCTTGCGATTGGTCGCAACCACCTTGATCCGCCCGGAGTCCTCCGAGCGAGCCACGATCAAACCCCTCCGGGTATGTCGTCGCCGACACCTTCGGCGTCACGGAGGTACCTGCTCAAACCGAGCAGAGATCCGATCACGCCGGCAAGGGCACCGAAGATGAGGAACAGCAAGCCCCACTGGAAGAAGAACTGGTTGGCGACGTCCAGACGGAACAACTCAAAGCTCTGGGTGGCGTCGGCGAGCCGCGACGAGCCGAGCCACACTGTGAATACGGCAAGGGCGGCGCCGAGCAAGCCTTCGATCATGCCCTCGAGCAGGAACGGCACCCGGATGAACCAGTTGGAGGCGCCGACGAGTTTCATGACGGCCACCTCATCGCGGCGGGCGTAGATCGCCAGGCGGATGGTGTTGGCGATGAGCACGACTGCCGACATCCCGAGGACGATCGCCATGCCCAAACCGAGAACGTTCAACACACTCGACAGGTTCTGCAGCTGTTCGATCTCCTCGGCAGCGGTGTTGACCTCGCGTACCACGGGAGTCTGCTGCTCGAGTCGGAACTGCACCGAGTTGTGGAACTCGATCTCGATGAGCTCGATCCGAATCGAGGCGGGGAGAATCGTCGGGTCGATGTCGAGCAGGTCGTCCTGGCCTTCGAATATCCGCTGAAACTCGATCCAGGCGTCATTCTTGTCGAAATAGGCGACCGTCTCGACTTCTTCCCAGGTCTCGACTTCGGAGATGAGCGCTTGGTGGGCGCCCGCAGAAACTCCTGCAGAGTTCTCATCGTTGAGGAAGGCAATGACGTGGACACCGTCCTGCCAGGCAAGGGTGTTCACCCGCAAGACCTCATTGACGACAAGTGCGCCGAAAGCGAGTGACAGCGAGATGAAGACGGCGAGTACGGCGCCGGCGACAACCAGCAGGTTGCGTTTCAGGTTGGTCAGGGCTTCCCGGACGAGAAAGAGAAACCGGCTCATTCCTCAGTCCGCCGCTCGTAGCCGGCAGCCAATTCGTCACGGGTGACATTCCCGTCCTCGAGTGCGACCACACGCCGCTTCATTGCGTCGACTATCGCATGGTCGTGGGTGGCCATCACGATGGTGGTACCGGTTCGGTTGATCCGGTCGAGGAGTTTCATGATGCCGACCGAAGTCTTCGGGTCGAGGTTCCCGGTCGGCTCGTCACAGAGCATGATCGGGGGCCGGTTCACAAACGAGCGGGCCACCGAGACACGCTGCTGTTCACCACCCGAAAGCTGGCGCGGATAACGCTCCCCCTTGTCAGCCAGGCCGACCAGGTCGAGGACCTGTTCCACCTGGGGCTTGATTGCCGAAGCCGGACGGCCCAGCACTTCGAGGGCAAAAGCCACATTTTCGTTGACAGTCTTGTTGGGGAGGAGTTTGTAGTCCTGAAAGACGGTCCCGACGCTGCGGCGGAGGTAGGGGATCTTCCACTTCGGCAGGGTGGTGATGTCCTTGCCCGCCACCCAGATCGTCCCGCGTGTAACGGGCTCGTCGCGCAGCATCAACCGGATCAGCGTCGACTTGCCGGATCCCGATGCGCCGACGAGGAATACGAACTCGCCTTTCTGGATTTCCAGGGAGACGTTGTTGGCAGCGACGGTGCCGCCCTCATAGACCTTGGTTACGTTTTCGAGTCGAATCATGGGGTTAGGAGAGAGTGTCGCAGATGGGGTTCGTGGTTCTGCGGACTTGGGGAACGCTAACCGCGATCAACCCGCTAGCTGGAATTGTCAGCAGTCTCGTGACCGGCCCGCCGCCACCTCAAATACGACTCGACAAACGGCATCAGATCGCCGTCGAGAACCCCCTGGATATTGCCCACTTCGTAATCGGTCCGCAGGTCTTTGACCATCTGATACGGCTGCAGCACATAACTCCTGATCTGGCGGCCCCAGGCTGCCTCACCCTGATCGCCGCGGATCTCGTCGAGGTGGGCAAGGCGGTCCAGCCGCTGTCTTTCGGCGAGCTTGGACCGGAGCATCGTCATCGCTCTCGCCTTGTTCTGAAGCTGGGATCGTTCGTTCTGACATTGAACGACTACCCCCGACGGCATGTGGGTGATGCGCACCGCGGAGTCGGTTGTATTCACATGCTGGCCCCCTGCACCCTGCGACCGATAGGTATCGATTCGGATATCGTCGTCGTTGATTTCGACGTCGGCCTGGTCTCCAAGTTCAGGGACGACGTCGACCCCGGCGAACGAGGTTTGCCTGCGGGCATTGGAGTCGAAAGGGCTGATCCGAACGAGACGGTGCACTCCGCGTTCGGATTCGAGCGTGCCATAGGCGCGGTCTCCCCTGACAGAGAGCGTCGCCGACTTGATCCCGGCCTCCTCACCTTCGGTGACTTCTTCGACGGTCACCGAGAATCCGGCATCAGCGAGGAAGCGCTGATACATCCTGGCGAGCATCTCGGCCCAGTCCTGGGCGTCGACCCCACCGGCTCCGGCATGAACACTGAGGATTGCGTCGGCCTCGTCGTACTCGTCGAAGAAGAGTGACTCGAGCTCGAGGCCGTCGAGCTCTTTCGCCACGCCGGCCAACTGGTCGAGCGCCTCCGCACGCGATTCGTTGTCCCCGGCTTCTGCAGCCAATTCGAGAAGCACCTCGGCGTCCTCGATGGTCGAGCCGAGACGATCGACCACCGCGAAGATCGACTCGTAGCGGGCAAGCTTCTGGGAGACCTGCCTCGCTTTTTCCCGGTCGTCCCAGAGGTCCGGAGAGCCAGCCTGCATCCGCAATTCGTCGAGTTCTTTGCCCTTGGCGTCGAGATCGAGGAAGTCGCGGGCATCGGCAAGGCGCTTCCGCAGTTCGGCGAGGAAAGCCTTCGGATCGGTTATCTCAATGGTCATGAGGTCAACAACGGCGCCCGACCGGGATCAGACCGACTCTTTGAGGAGATGGCACTTCTTGTATTTCTTGCCCGACCCGCAGGGGCAGGGGTCGTTGCGCCCGATTTTGTCCGAAACGGCCTGCTGCTGTTTCTTACCGCCGGTAGGGGCGGCTTCGACCCGCTGGGGCTGGGTCTTCGGCTGGGCGAGTTGGACGTGGAACAGATACTTCACGGCGTCGCGCTTGACCGAGGAGACCAGCTCCGAGAACATCTCAAACGCCTCACGCTGATACTCGGTCAGCGGATCACGTTGACCCATCGCCCGCAGGCCGATTCCGGCACGCAGGTAGTCCATTTCGGAGAGATGATCTCGCCATTTGTTGTCGATGACCGAGAGCATCACGCTTCTCTCCACCCGGGGCATCGTCTCAGGACCGAGTTCCTCACGTCGCCCAGCGAAGAACTCGTGTGCCTCGTCGACGACTGCCTCGACAATATCCTCGAGGCTCATCCCCGAGGCGGTCTCCTCAGTGATCTCGCTTGGATAGAACTGGGCGATCTCTCTCTGGAACGACTCCCAGTCCCAGTTGGAGCGTGACTCCGTCCCGAACTCGAACTCGACCGTCTCGGCCATGACCTCGTCGATCCAGTCGGTGATCAGATCCTCTCCTGCCGTGCCCTCGAGGATCGATTCGCGCCACTCGTAGATGACCTCGCGCTGGCGGTTCATCACCTCGTCGTATTTGAGCACGTTCTTACGGATCTCGAAGTTCTGTGACTCCACCTGACGTTGGGCACGTTCGATCGACTTCGAGACCATCTTCGCCTCGAGCGGCTGATCTTCAGGAAGCTTGAGCCTCTCCATGATCGAGGTGACCCACTCGCCCTGGAACCTGCGCATCAAATCGTCTTCGAGAGATAGATAGAAACGGGATTCACCAGGTTCGCCCTGACGTCCGGAACGGCCGCGAAGCTGGTTGTCGATACGGCGCGATTCATGACGCTCAGTACCAACCACGTAAAGCCCGCCTGCTTCGATAACCCGTTCCTTGGCCGGGGCAATCTCTTTGGCGTACTCCTCGATCAGCTTGGCTTCCATCTCCTCATACGACGGGTCATCGACAGCTATGCCTTGTCGTTTCAGCTCTGTCCTCGCCACACCCTCCGGGTTTCCGCCGAGCATGATGTTCACCCCACGACCGGCCATGTTGGTGGCCACCGTCACCGCCGCCAGCCGACCGGCCTGGGCGATGATGTCGGCCTCACGGGCATGTTGTTTGGCGTTCAGCACCTCGTGTTTGATCCCGGCTTTGTCCAGAGCTCTCGAGAGCTTCTCAGAGCGATCGATCGACACGGTCCCGAGAAGAATGGGCTGCTGGCGATTGTGTCGCTCCGAGATATCGTCGATCAGGGCGGAAAACTTGCCGTCCTCGCTCTTGTACACCAGATCGCCCTGGTCGATCCGGGCTACTGGCTTGTTGGTGGGTACGGCGGTCACTTCGAGGTTGTAGATCTGAGCGAGCTCTGCCGCCTCGGTCTCGGCCGTCCCGGTCATGCCGGCGAGCTTCTCGTAGAGCCTGAAATAGTTCTGCAGGGTGATCGTGGCCAGGGTCTGGTTCTCGTCCTTGATCGCCACCCCCTCTTTTGCCTCGATCGCCTGGTGGAGCCCTTCGGAGTAGCGGCGACCTTCGAGAACCCGACCGGTGAATTCGTCCACGATCTTCACTTCACCGTGGTCGATGAGGTAGGAGTCGTCGCGGAGATACAACTCTTTGGCTTTCAGAGCGGCTTCGAGATGATGGACGAAGTCGACGGCCGCGTGGTCGAAGAGATTCTCGACTCCGAGAATCTGTTCCACCCGGGTGACCCCTTCTTCGGTTGTGAGCACCTGGCGTTTTCGCTCGTCCACCTCGTAGTGCACGTCTTTCTGCAGTCGGGAAGCGATACGGGCAAAGTCTCGATACCACTTGGCGGTATCGGCGACCCGCCCGGAGATGATCAGCGGTGTTCGGGCCTCATCGATGAGGATCGAGTCGACCTCGTCGACGATTGCGTAAGGATGACCTCGTTGCACACGGTTCTCTGCGGACATGGCCATGTTGTCCCGCAGGTAGTCGAAACCGAACTCGTTGTTCGTCCCGTGGGTTATGTCGGCTTCGTACGCAGGACGACGATCAGCCGGGTCCATTCCGTTCTGGATAAGACCGACGGTGATTCCGAGAAACTTGTAGATGTTGCCCATCCAGTCGGCGTCCCTGGCTGCGAGATAGTCGTTCACGGTGACCATGTGGACACCTTGGCCACTGAGGGCGTTGAGATAGGCAGGCATCGTCGAGACCAGGGTCTTCCCCTCACCGGTCTTCATCTCGGCGACCATCCCTCGGTGCAGTGCGGCTGCGCCGACGATCTGGACGTCGAAGTGCCGTTCGCCGAGAACGCGTCTTGCTGTTTCTCTGACAGTGGCGAAAGCTTCGACCTGGAGGTCGTCGAGCGACTCGCCGTTGACAAACCTTTGCTTGAATTCGGACGTCTTCGCAGCCAGTTGCTCGTCGGTCAGAGCTTCAAACTGGGGCTCGATGTCGTTTACGGCAGCGGCAACGCCTTCGAATTGCTTCAGTGTCTTGCCTTCGCCTACGCGAAGGACTTTGGAGAAAAGTGCCATTAGGCCTCCATGGTACTGCCAGCACTATTTAGACCGATGTTGAGGCCGGATTCAATAGTTGTCCAACAAGCCCTCACGTTGTGCCCATCCCACCGCTTCGAAACGCGATTTCATCCCCAGTTTGTCGAGAATGTTTCGAACGTGGTTGCGCACTGTGTTCTCGGATATGTAGAGCTTGTCGGCGATTTCCTTGGAGGTCTTGCCGTCGGCGACGAGGGAAAGCACTTCGAGTTCGCGCCCGGTGAGCTCGGCCCGCTGGCTCATGGCGGCGCCATGGTGCCTGAGCAGGTCTCTCATCGCCGAGAACAGCTTCCCGCTCATCGCCGGGGAGATGGCCGCCCCCCCGCTGAGCACGTCACGCATGGCGTCGACCAACCTCGGCAAAGGCGTGTCTTTTGTCATGTACCCGGCGGCACCGTTCCGGATCGCCTCGAGGAGGTCATCAACCGACTCACTCGACGTGAGGAGCACAACCCGCGAGACCGGGCTGACCTTGATGATTGAGCCAACCACTTCCAAACCTGACATGCCGGGCATGAGCACGTCGAGAATCACCAGGTCCGGGGTGTGTTCGCGGGCAAGGTCTATGCCCTCCATGGCTCCCCCTGCGGAGGCAACCACCTCGAAACCCTCGCCTTCGAATGCCGCCCTCAGAGCCTCTCTGAACAACTCGGCATCGTCGACGATCAAAACTGTGTTCATTCACTATCTCCCGCAGGTGTATTTTCGCTTCCCCGATGACTATGGACCCCGAACACGAACAGACTAGACACCTGTCGCGCCGAAGTCGCGGTCACCACCAGACGCGTTGTCGCTGGTCGCAGCGCCTTTATCGCTTCGATCACCGTCGCGCCTGTTGTCAACACATCATCGACCACAACTACGTCTCGCTGAAGCCCTGGTATCGCGTTCAGTCGTGGCGCCGGCGCCCGATCACGCGAACCTGCCCGTCGAGGATTGTGGAGAGGGCGCCTCAACCCGGTGACTACGGAGCCACCGGTCGCCGAAGCCAGCCCTCGAGCGAGATACGTCGCAGGGTCGACGCCGTAACGGACGAACCGGGTCCAAACCCGCGGAATCGGGACGAAAGTCAGGCCACGGTCGACCCGCCCGGCAAGAGCCTCGACGGCAAGGGCCGGGAGCAGCCCGTTACCCCGATACTTGAAGCCGTGAACCAGACGGGCGGCAACACCGGTGTGATCAAAGGCGGCAACCGCCCTGATCCCACCTAACAGCAGACGATCGGGAGCCGGCCGCAGATCAGAAAAGCACTCCCGGCACAACGGTGCCGCGGAGTAGCGGTGACATCCCTGACACACCATGCGGTAGAACCTATGGAAAACGGTCCATCAACGGAAGAGGTGTATCAGCCGAACGACGCGAGTGAGCTTTCGGAAGCGAGTCTCACTCCCCTTCCGGCCGCCCCAAACTTGGGACGGCCACCTTCCCCGTGCGGCTCCGCCTTCGGGAAGGAGTGGCAAGCGGAGGGAGATTTGGAAGTCGCCAGCCCCCCCTTGCATCATCAGGTGCCTTCTTGCCAGCCGCTCAGATAGTCGCGTTGGTCCTGAGTGAGGACTTCGAGGCCGCCACCAAGGGATTCCAACTTGATGCTGGAGACCTCGTCGTCGATCTCGGAGGGAAGGGTGTGGATCTTGACCTCCAGTGAATCGGCGTTCTTCATCAGGAACTCGGCTGCGAGTGCCTGGTTGGAGAAAGACATATCCATGACGTCTGCAGGGTGACCCTCAGCGGCGCCCAGGTTGACCAGGCGGCCTTCGGCGGCGACCAGGATGCGGCGACCGTCAGACATCTCGAATTCGTCGAGGTTTTCCCTGACGTTCCGCTTATCGACAGCCATCTCCCTGAGGCTGGCCAGGTCGAGCTCGATGTCGAAGTGGCCGGCGTTGGACAGAATCGCCCCGTCTTTCATCACCTCGAAATGCTCGCGCCTGAGAACATGCTTGTTGCCGGTCACCGTGACGAAGATGTCGCCCTCACGGGCGGCATCGGCAGCAGTCATCACCCGGAACCCGTCCATCGCAGCCGCCAGCGCGCGCACCGGGTCGACTTCCACGACGATCACGTGGGCGCCGAGTCCATCAGCGCGCGACGCAACGCCGCGGCCGCAGTCGCCATAACCGACGACGACAAGGTTGAGCCCGGCGATCAGCACGTTCGACGCTCGCATCAGGCCATCCATCACCGATTGGCCCGTTCCGTAGTGGTTGTCGAAAAGATGCTTGGTGGCAGAGTCGTTAACCGCAACAACCGGAACCCGGAGGGTCCCATCGGCGGCCATGGCGCGAAGCCGGATAACGCCGGTAGTGGTCTCCTCGGTGGACCCGATGACTTCCAGGTCACGCCGTTCGGTGTGAAGCAGCGTCGCCAGGTCGGCGCCATCGTCCATGGTTATGGCCGGGGCATGGTCGAGTGCGGCGTTGATGTGCTTGTAGTAGCCGTCGTTGTCGATTCCGCGAATGGCGAACACTGAGATCCCGTCGGCGACCAGGGCCGCCGCCACATCGTCCTGGGTCGAAAGCGGATTGGAAGCACAGAGGATCGGTTCGGCACCGCCGTCGCGAAGGGCGAGCATCAGGTTGGCGGTCTCGGCCGTGACGTGGAGGCAGGCAGCCACCACGCAGCCCTCGAGGGGTTTCTCCTTGAGAAACCTTTCCCGGATCGTTGCCAGCACCGGCATCCGTCTCCCCGCCCAGGCGATTCTTCGGGCGCCGGCCTCGGCGCGCGACGGATCTGCAATGTCGTAGTTCATCTTTCATCCTCAACTAGAAGTTTCTTCAATTTCTCGATGGTCCCCACCGGAACCGGATCGACCCCTGCATTCTCAGCCAGCATCCAGGACACGAGGTCTCCAACTGCGGTCAGAGAAATGATCCTGGCGGCTGACGAGCGGCCGGTTGACCGAACCCGGCCCGCCCAGGGCACAGCGTCCTCGGTGAGGTTTCGAGTGTGGCGGTACCGGTGCTCGACCCTCGCCGCGTCGGACGCATCGGACAGTCCCACGATCGCCACTTTCTCCAGAGTCATCTGCTGAAGTGTCTCCCAGCTGACGATTTCGTTGTGGTCGAGCTCGGGAAGTACCGACCACCAAGCCGGCATCTTTGCGTTCTCGTTGATCTGGGTCTTCCAGCGCTGTGCCGCGGTCCCCGAGATGGTGCCACCGCCGTAGATGATCGACGCCCTATCCGCCAGCTCGGCGGCGATCTGCTCCGCCGATTGCCAGGCGGTGGAGCCTTCGGTTGTGATCTCGTCGGCCACGCCGGCGGCCTCGTTCAGGTCGTCGACGAAGTCAGAGACACCGGACGATGCGCCGACGACGCGGAGGGTGGCACCAAAGAGGTAACCGAGGGCGGCGCGGGGCTGGAGTCCGGATGGGATGTCGATGGTGGGCCAGCCCGATCCCGCGGCCCGCTCCTTGAGGGCGCCTCCTGTGGTGATGGCGACGATCGGCAACCCCGCGGACTTCGCCTCATCGACCACGCTCAGAGTCTCTTCGGTGTTTCCCGAGTAGCTGACACCGATCACCAGGGGGCTAATCCGACTCACCCAACCTGGCAGCGGCGCGTAATCCTTGTGCCCCGCCGCCCTGACCGTGGTCTGGTCGGTCACGGCTGCCACGTAGTCGCCGGCGATGCCCGACCCGCCCATGCCGGCGATCACAAAGTCTTCATGGTGGTCCAATTCAGGAACGCTCAGCTCAGCTGCCCAGCGGAGTTGGGCACCCAGCGATCGGATCATCGTCAGCATTTCAGCCAATCAACTCTCCTGGTCTTCGTCCAGCAGCATCACCGGGATCCCGTCCTCGACCGGGTAGACCCGTCCACAACTCTGGCAATCCAGCGTGGAGGCGTCCTGATTCTCGACGAGTTCGCCGTGATCAGCCGGACAGACGAGTATCTCGGCGAGTTTTGGATCGATGAGGCTCATGATGTGGATCCAATGATCCCTCGAATTCGGGAAAGTGCCGAATCGACGGTCGCCTCGTCCTCGGCTTCGATATTCAGCCGGAGCAGGGGCTCGGTATTGGAGGCCCTCACGTTGAACCAGAATTCCCCTGCATCGACCGAAAGGCCGTCGAGACGGTCGATGTCCGCATCCGGGAAGGCGGCCTCGATGCGCTCGATTGTCTCCGACTGGCTCTCAACCCTGAAGTTGATCTCTCCCGAAGCGCGGTACAACTCGACCTCTTTCCGCATCTCCGACAGCGGTTGGCCCGATCCGGTAAGGACACTGAGCACCGCGAGCATGGCAAGCATCCCCGAGTCTGCCCGATAGTTGTCGGCAAAGTAGTAATGGCCGGAGTGCTCACCGCCGAAAACTGCCCCGGTGTCGGCCATCACCTTCTTGATGAAGGAATGCCCGACACGGGTACGGATGGGCTTACCGCCCAGCCTGGTGACGATCTCGGCCACAGCGCGGCTGGTGATCAGGTTATGGACGATCGACGCACCGGGGTTCTTCTCGAGCATGAACGTGGCGACGATGGAGGTGATCGTGCTTCCGGGAACCGGCCTGCCCAGGTCGTCGATGAAGAACGCCCGGTCTGCGTCCCCATCGAATGCGACACCGACGTCGTATTCGCCGGAGTGAACCTCGGCGACCAGATCTGCCAGGTTTTCCTCCTGTAACGGATCTGCGGGGTGATTCGGGAAGGTCCCGTCGGGCTCCAGGTAAAGGCCCGTCAACTCGGCGTCGATCCTTTCAAAAACACGCTCCAGGACGACACCGGCCATCCCGTTCCCCCCGTCGGCGGCAACGCGCAGAGGACCGATCGTCCCCGGTTCCACAACACCGAAGATATGGTCCAGATATCCCGGAACCGGATCGAATTTGACCACGCTCCCCGCGTTTCCGGCAGGCACGCCTTCGAAGTCTTTCACGAATTGCTTGATCTCAGCGAGGCCAGAGTCCTCCCCGACCGGTACCGCACCGGCTTTGCAGATTTTCAGGCCGTTGTATTCGCTGGGGTTGTGCGATGCGGTCACGACGGCACCGGCCACCGAACTCGCCCCGGAGTAGTAGTAGAGGACGTCGGTCGGGATCTCCCCGAGATCGACTACGTGAGCACCCGCTTCGATCAAGCCATCCATCAGGGAGAGAGCCAGATCCTCCGATGAGGGGCGACAGTCGCGGCCCACGGCGAACCGGTCGGATTCGAGGACCGGGGCCAGGGCAACACCGATCCGGAAATACAACTCGGCATCGATCTCTCCCGTGTCGGTCCGGCCCCGGATGTCGTACGCTTTAAAGACCTCGTCAGGATTCATGGAGACCGATTGTAGGGGTGGGCGAACACTGAGAGATCGGCCGTCAACCGACAAGGAGCGATCGCTCGGATGCACCGGCGGTCTCCTAAGGATTGCCGATCTCTACAATCCGCCAGCCTGATGCCCCCGAAATTCTCTGTCGTCGTGCCCGTTTACAACGAGGCCGAGTTCCTCCCTCTGGCGCTGCCCGCGCTGATCGAGGCGATGGAATCGGTCGAAGAGAGCTATGAGATTCTCATCGTCGAGAACGGATCGGACGATGGATCAGCAGCGATAGCCGAATCCATCGCGGCAAGCGCGCCGGTTTCGGTGCTATCCCTCCAGATCGCCGACTACGGCAGCGCGATGCATCACGGTTTCTCGGAGGCGACAGGCGACTGGGTGGTCAACTTCGACATCGACTACTTCTCGGCAGAGTTCCTTCGCAAGGTGCTTGGCTCCGACTCGTTCGACATCGTCATCGGCTCCAAACGCGACCCCGACTCCGAGGACCTCCGTCCGCCGGTCCGCCGCCTGGCGACACGGGTCTTCAACCTCTTGCTTCGCACGATCCTCGGTTCCAGGGTCTCCGACACCCACGGGATGAAGGCATTCCGGCGGGAACTGGTGGAAGATCTCAACCCCCGCGTCGTCAGCCGCCAGGATCTCTACGACACCGAACTTGTGATTCGCGCCGAGCGAGCCGGGTATCGCATCGCCGAGGTTCCCGTCGTCGTAGAGGAGCTGCGAACAGCGAAATCGTCCCTGGTCAAGAGGGTTCCCCGAACGGTGGCCGGCCTGTTCAGGATCAGGAAGCTTCTGACGGAGCCCGTCCCGTCCAGCGCCGGACAGCAACCACCGTCATAACCACCACCAGGGCGAGAATCCCGAGGATGGTGAGAACCTTCCCGACCGATTCGGCCCAGGTGTCGTTGAACTCGATGACCACGTTCTCCTCGGTGGGAACGACCACCATCAACGAGGGGGTCGCCCGGTAAGGGCCATCGGCACCGGTTGCTTCCCAGTTCGGGAAGTAGGACACCTTGACCAGGTGGGGGACGCCTATTGCTTCGGTGCTGAACGAGATCAAGTGGTCGTCGACGATGATGTCGGATACGGCGCCCTCGCTGACCCCGGTCAGGACCGCTTCCCGCTCGTCGAGGCTTTCGATCCTATTCCACGCGTCCGGACCGTCAGCCACCACCCAGCGGTCGAGGTTGTCCACATCGTCATACCATTCCAGAGCGAAGTCGTGGAAACTGGCCAGAGGCTCCCCGTCCTCGCCGATCACTGTCTCGGAGCCGATGAGAGCTGCAAGCAGCCCGCGCTCGGGTACTTCGTACACCGACGGCACGAAGGTGGCGGCTTCTACCAGCTGGGTCTCGGGGAGGGCAAAGATCCCGAACGGCCCCGCAGTCGCGACCCGGGTCATCGCGTCGAGGGAGTCGGCCGCTTCCCCCGCCTCGGGAGTGATGTTCACGTAGTAGGAGACCCCGTAAATCGAGAGGTGTTTGAGCCCTCGCTCGAGTTGGAAGTTGTTGTAGGAGAGGCCCGGGATCGGGTTGGAGGCGCTCAAGGACATCTCAGATGAGTTGATGAAATGGAAGGGAGTGGTCAGGGACGACTCAAAGTAGAGGCCTTCCATAGACTCATGGCTGTCTTCGGTCCAGTACGGGATCAGCATCGGGGACATGGGAGTTCCGTACTGGTTCCATTCACTGTTGCCTTCCCACTGAACCCGTCCCGGGGGAAGGGCGGAGATCTCGGCCATCAAGGCCTCGTACTCGGGCCAGGGCTCTTTCGCTTCGTAACCTTCGTAGTTCCACTTGGCCCAACCGTCGACGAAAGTGACGCCGCTCAATGCTCCCAGGGCCAGGATCGAGCTGGCCAGGATCACCATGTAATTGCGTGTTCCCATCGTTTCGCCCCACCAGAACGAAGCGACCAGGAACAGCATGCCGCCGATGACAAAGAGGACCCATGCGTAATCGGGGAAATCGGTCGAATCGGCTGCCAGGCCGGCGCCCACGGCGGCGATGGTGACGACGAGCGCCCTGACCCAATGCATTGATAGCCGCGACGGGAGCCTGCGACTCGCCCACACCACGGCGACACCCACCGCAACCGTGGCAAAGAAAGCAACCCCGAAGTACCAGTACGGGAGCAACCGGCCGTTCCAGAGCTTCCAACGTTCGCCGCCGAACAGGTTGGGGAGCAGGTCGGGCAGGACGTTTGGCAACGGGAAGTAGATCACCGGGAGCAGCGTCGCGGCGATCAGCGGGGCAGCTCCCCGAGACCGTCTGACGGCCCAGGCGGCTCCGAAGACCGCCAGGGGCAACAGCAGCCAGATCTCCACCGGGAACAGTTCCTCGAGACGGCTCAGCGGGGTCCAGGCCATATCTGAGGTCAGCCCGATTCGAGCCAGTAACGGGAGCGCCCAGAACCCGGCGATGGCAAAGCCCCAGATCCACACGAACAGAGTGCTCAGCAAGCTCTTCTTCCATCCGATGACGAACAAAGAGGCGAACACAACGACGATGGTGGTCAGAATGTGCGAAAGGGCGGTCAGGGCGAGGGCAAGGGCCGCCCATTTCAGGTAGCGCCGGTCGTCTCTAACCCCTTTGACCAGGTAGCCGAGATAAACAAGTGAGAGAGAGAAGGACCACGAATAGGAGAACTCGCCCGCCAGCGAGGATGCGATGTTCCCCCCGTAGATGTTGAAACTCTCCATGAAGGCGAATATCGCCCCCGAGGTAGCCGCGACTACGGCCGTCGACCGCGCCAGGTTGATAGCCCTGGCGTAGAAGTAGGCGGCAAACGGCAGAGCAATCAGACCCAGGACCGTGACCAGCTTGAAGGCCACACCGTAAGGGAGAATCAAGTCGAGAAGAACTATGGTCAGAGAGGGCAAGGGAAAGTAGAAGTAGAACGCGGGGAATCCGGCGAACCAGTCGTCGGACCAGCCGAGTATGCGACCCTCGGAGAGCAGAGAGTCGCGGAGGAAAGCCGGACCGAACACGTGTGCTCCCATGTCGCCTCCCGTGGGCGTGGTCGCAGAGAAGATCAGCCACGGATTGAGGATGATGAAGACGATCAGGGAAACCGAGGCAACTGTCAGGAATGCCGGCCAACCCATGGTTGGCCCAGGTCGGTGGGGAAGGCTCACGCCTTCTGGTCGCGGACCATCTCCAGAATCTGGCTCAAGTCGAGTTCCCGGTCACCCTGGGTCCACCATTTCTCTTCGCAATGGTGACATGAGAAAAATCTGACGTCTTGCCCGTCGGGCAGAGTCTGTTCGATCTCAATTACATCAGGTGTCGAGCACTGGGGGCAGTCCATGGCTCCATCCGTTTCCGCTTCTCTTACTGTAAAGCTGTTTGGCCCCTAGGGCAACGTTTCGTCGTCGAGGAGTCGACCTATGTACCTGCTTCTTCTCTTGCCGTTCTCGGTCCAATACGCGTACCAGTA
>JBBDHT010000001.1:15189-21366 GCA_040880765.1 Acidimicrobiia bacterium
CCTGGTTGTGGTGCGACGATCGGTCAGGGTCCATCCCTGAGGCGGTGTCATGCGGTCGGCATGATTGGCGCAGAGGGAATATCCGTAAGGTTCGGAGTCCCCGACGAGCTCATCGAGCCATACCGCGCTGTCGGTGTAGGAAAAGGTCATATGTGTCGACGCGGGAGACCCGCAACGGGTACAGCTCACAAGCATGGGCTGAACGGTAGGAGTCGGAGGGGTCTCATTCAAGGATCAAGGGCATAAATCATGGGGTCGGGGTGACCGATCCAGAGCGTTCCCCGACCGTCCACGTCGACGACCAACGAGCACGGGACCCTGTCGATCGACAAGGTTTCGAATATTCGCGGGTGTTCCTCCCACGCGTACTCGACGAATCCGTCGGCGCCGAGACGTGTTTCGAGCAGCTCCCGGGCAACGTGGCAGTCGAGACAGCTTGCGGAGGTAAAGAGGTAGATCCCCGGTTCGAAGCCGACCTTCCCGACCCGCCGTGATGGCGAACGGTCCCGGCGCCGCAGGAAGAGAACTGCGACTGCGACCAGGGCCAGCACACCACCGACAACGACCAGCCTGAGGGACAGCTCACTCATTGGCTTGGAGCGGGAAGCCGCCGCTGACGGCAACCGCAGGTCCACTCCTCGCTATCCAGAACGGCACAATCTCTCCGTCGGACGTGATCGAGACTCCATCGGAGTCGACGCTGTCGAGCTCGATCTCGACAACCTCTCCGGGGAGCACCTGGATGATTCTCGATCTCGACATCTCCCTCACCTCGGTCACAGTGACCTCGGTGGCTTCAATCCCGGTGTTCACCAGAACAAGCCTTCCCGCTATGGCTTCCCCGGAGCCTGCTCCGGGGACCAGCCAGTCGTTGGTCGGAAGCGGGGAACCGGCCGCGATTCCCAGGGCACCCTCGGCGGTGAGTTTCGCAAAGACTCCGACCGGAGCACTCGTGACCACCCGCACCGCCAGGGCCGCCGGGCCAATCTCTGACAGGTTGATGGTCTCCTGGCCCCCGCCCTCCACGGTTCCCTCGATGGCTGGCTCCTCCAGTCCGCCCGGACCGAACACGTCGATCTGGTAGGCGACCTCGTTGGGAGTCGAGGAGGCGATCACCACTTCACGAGTCCCGTTGAACACAGGAAGAGGGACGTACCAGGTCTGCGCCGGTGCTACTGCACGCCATATCGCCTGGTCGCCGCCGACCTCGGTGCTGGCCGATGTGACGACGCTGCCACGCGTTGCTTCGACGATGAGGTTCAGCGTGGCCCTGCCGGAGAGGATCGAGCCGATATCCACCACCACCGACGAGCTCGCCGGCACGATGATCGACCGGAGGGCATCGTTCGACTCACGACCGGATTCTGAGAACGCGGTGATGTCAACGGTGGCCGGGGCCGAGTAGGGGTTCATCAGCTGGAGACGGAAAGGGATGTCGTTGATGGTGCTGCCTCCGCCAACGATCACCTGACTGTCTGGAATCCCCGAGCAAGTCTCCGCAGAGATGACTCCTGTGCCTGTGGTTACTGATGCCGTTGCTGACGCCGACACCGGGAACTCGACCAGAGCCGCGGCGCTGCCCACGGCTGCAATGTCGCCAACTGCCACCGACGCCGAACCGGACCCGCCGGTGTCGAAGGTTCCCGAGCCGGCTGAGCCGCCCCCGGAGAAGATGGTGATCTGACCGGTGCCGGCGACTGTGGAGACGATGTTGAGGCGGCCACTTCTGGTGGCACCCTCTTCGGTGGGACAGACCGCCACGGGGGGAAGCACGGTGCCCGGCTGGGGGTCGGGCTGAGGTGGTTCGGCTGCGGGAATGACCATCGCCGCGATCCCTATGGCCAGGGCGAGGATTGGCGTGATCCACTTCACGAGGATCTCCTCCGTCCGACTGCGATCAAGACGATTCCCGCGATGAGCACTCCTAACGAGACATAGCCCATCATGATGTTTACCGCATGACCGGCATAGGAGGCTCTTCCGGTGGAGGCAGCAACCGTGGTGTACCAGTCGACCTGACCGCCCGCCGGCTCCCAGCCCGATGTGTAGTTGACGGCCAGCTCTACCCGCCCGGGCCCGATATCCCCGCTCCATCCCAGACCGTCCCGAACCCAGATCTCGCCGGTGTCGGAGACGGCGATTGGGTCGGCCGCAGGGTTCTCATAGACCCTGGCGACGGTGTCAAAGGGGAGGGGAACCACGTCGAGCTGGCTCTCCAGCACCGAGTCCAATGAGGTGGTTGGCCCGTCGACGACGATCCATCCGATTCCGAACTCGGCGAGACTCGCCCCGGGACGGAGCACAGCTCCGGTGGCGATGCGGTCGACGACCGATGAAAGGCGCCGGTCGCCCGCCCGCTCCGGGGGAAGCCAGACTTCATCGATGGTGGTCCCGGTGCCGTCCAGTAGCCGGTACCAGATTCCGGGACCGGGGCGTTCCTCTCCTGGGACCAGTGTCTTATCCGAGGACGCATAGAGGATGCGGCGCGGCTGGCCGTCGTCGGCGAGAGTGCTGGCGAAGGAGAGGTCGTCATTTCTGTCTCCGTCAGGCAACCCGAGCGCCCCACCGAAGGTCGCGCCGGTTGATATGACCAGCATCACCAGCGCCGCCAGGGTGGAGACCACCGGGATTGCCTCGAGGCGGAACCGATCGAGCGCCACGCCGACAACAATCGCCGCCCCGACCGAAGCTGTCACCAGAGTGGCCTCTTCGAAACCAGGGCCCAACCGGCCTAGCAGCGCCAGGATGATCCCACCCAATCCCAGCAGTGCGCCCAGGCCGGCGACTCTGCGATGCCGGCTCTCGTCGAGAAACAAAGGCAGCGCAGCCAACAACAGGAGACCCGGCCATATGAAATCGGGGGTGAGTCCGATCCGGCGGGACGGATCCAGGAGCCATCCGGGGTTACCCGATAAGAAATTGACGGCGACAACCCCACCACCAAGGGCTGCCAACGCCAGGACAAAGCGGGAGCGTCGTCCCCCCTGTGCCCGCCAGACAAGCCATGCCAGAACCGGGACTATCACCAGAGCCGGCGATATGGCCGCGGTGAGCCATCCGAGGGTTACCGCCCAGCCGAACGCTCCCAGACGGCCCCGTCGGTCCTCGGACGGATGGACGAATACCGCCCGTAGCGCCCAGGGGAGCACTGCGGCTGCAGCTAGCGCAGTCCACGATCCCGCCCCGGTGAGCACCGATGTGCCGGGGCCGGCAATGGCGACGATTCCCGCCATGTAACGGCCGGGCCCGCGCAGGCCCAACCGGCCCAACAGCCGGCCCATCCCCGCCACCGCCAGGATCCCGAAACCGATCGTGAGCAGCGTACGCGCCGCCCCCTCCGCGCCGAACCAGGCGAGACTGGCGAGCCCGGCGAAACCGACGGAAGGATGCACAGGCACCGGCGATCCGAGGCCGGTCTCGTTCCAGCCGCCGAGGAACCGTCCCAGCGCCACCGACGGCGGCTCGAAGGCAAAGTTGAGCCCGGCATTGGGGATACCACCGAAGATCAAACCCCGCGCCGAAAGCAACACGACGATGACTGCAAGCAGGGCGCCCACGATCCCAGGGCTGGACCAGACGCGTTTTGCTCCTTTGGTGATCGCCTGGTCTTCGTCGAACATCAACAGCACCCTGGCTGTGATCTCTGCGCCTACCGTGCGCAATCTGACCGAACCTGAGGTCTGGTATCGGAATAGCTCTTCGTCCCCGACACTCCGAATCGACGACGCTCTCCGTCTGGCACCGATTGTCGAGGGGAGGTGGAACGCGTTCCATGCCCACGTTCCGATGTAGCTCGCCAGGTGCTCCCAACGCAGGAGGAAGAGATTGAGGATCGAGTCGAGCAACCCGACCAGCAGCGACATCGGGATGAGCCATGTGAGAGTCAAGCCCCGGTACGCGATGAGCATCGCCCGAAGCCGGCCGGCTCGCTCCCGCCAACCTTCGGCTGCGTGGCAGCGCCCCTGGTGGTAGACCTCTGACGACGGGACGATGATCACCCTGGCGCCGGCGATGCGAGCGCGTTGGGAAAAGTCGAGTCCCGCCGCGTCGGGTGGCATCAGCCTGTCGAGCGCTCCAAGACCGCGGGCCAGGTCGCGTCGCACCAGCATCGAAACCGACGTGACGTACGCCACCTCCCGCACCACGTCGTACTGCTGGAGATCGACCTCCTGGTCGTCGAGGCCTGTGTAAGGCTCACCGAAAACATCGGTGGCGCTCCCGATCGCCTCCAGCACGTCACGGGTCCCCGCCTTCAACAACTTCGACGCTCCCAACCCCGCGTCGTGTCTTTCGACCTCTCGGACCAGAGATACCAGTGCGTCCGGTCGGGGGCGGGCGTCGGCGTGGAGAATCCAGAGGTAGTCGAATGTGGAATCGGTCTCCGACACCGCGGTCTCCAGCGACTCCGAGACGCTGGTCCCGTCATCGATCCCGGTCGCGACATCGCCAACAACCGTCACATCGATCGCACCGTCATATGCTTGCCGCCTAATGGAAGCGAGAGCAGCGACAAGGTCGGCACCTTCAACCGGCGTCACGACAACCCGGACCGCCGGCAGCGGTGCAGGGGTCACCGGACCCTTGTCGGGGTCCGCGGAGAGTTGGCTGACGTCGGTCATGCGGTCCGTCATTCTTAACCGGACCGTCGCCCTGAGCAATATTGAGAAACCATTGTGAAAGTCGTAGAGCTCTCCGGTGGGGTCGGTGGTGCCCGCCTAGCCAGGGGCCTCGACCGGTTGGAAAATGTTGATCTGACCATTGTGGTCAATGTTGGAGACGATGAGGACATTCACGGCCTCCATGTTTCGCCGGACATCGACACGGTGGTGTACACACTCGCCGGGATCGAGGGGCCACACGGCTGGGGACGCTCTGGCGATACGTTCGAGACCAACCGGGAAATCGCCGTTCTCGGCCAGGACAACACCTTCCAACTCGGCGACCGGGACCTGGCAATGAACATCCTCAGGACCAAGGCACTCCGCGACGGCGTGCCGCTGAGCGAATTCACCTCCGGCATCGCCAAACATCTTGGCCTGAGCGCGGCTGTCCTCCCGGCCACCGATGGCAAGCAGCGCACCATGCTGGAGACTGCCAGCGGTGAGGTGCTCGGGTTCCAGGAGTACTTCGTCCTCCGCCAGACCCGCGATACCGTCACCGCGGTCCGATTCGCCGGGTCTCCTTCACCGGCCCCCGGGGTTCTCGATGCAATCCGGGCTGCCGACGTCGTGATGATCGCGCCTTCGAATCCTCCCCTTTCCATCTGGCCGATCCTCGACCTCGCCGGGGTTCGCGAGGCAGTGGCGCAGCATCCCGACGTCGTCGCTGTCAGCCCGCTGTTCGGAGGCAAGGCGCTGAAAGGGCCGGCGGACCGGGTTATGGCCTCTCTGGGCCTTCCCCCGGGCAATGCCGGAGTGCTCGCTGCATATGAAGGTCTGCTGAACCGCCTGATCGTCGACGACTCCGACTCCGGAGACGTGGCGAAATTCGGGGGCGAGGTATCGGTTTCCGCCCTGGAGACCCGCATTATCGAAGCCGATGCCGCCAGGACATTCTGTATGGAGGTGCTCGGCCTGTGAGCATCCAGATCGTCCCGATCGAGGGTATCGGCGCCGTCTCCCCCGGCGACGACCTGCTCTCGATCCTGGCCGATGCCCTCCGGCCCCATCAACCGGCCGACGGCGACATCGTGGTCGTCACCCACAAGATCGTCTCCAAGTCCGAGGGGCAGGTTGTTGAGATCGAGGGCGACCCTGAGGAGTTCAAGCGACGGCTTGTCGAGTCGGAGGCGGTGGCGATCGTGCGGCGTCGGGGTGATCTGATCATCGCCGAGACGAAGCACGGGTTCATCTGTGCCAATGCGGGTGTCGACCGATCCAACGCCTCGCCGAACACGATGATCCTCCTACCTGAAGACCCCGATCGCTCGGCCCGACGCCTGAAACACCGGCTCGACCACGAATTCGGCGCCGACCTCGCGGTGATCATCTCCGACACCTTCGGCCGCCCCTGGCGTCGCGGGCTCACCGATGTCGCCATCGGTGTGGCGGGGATGAAGCCGATCCTCGACCTGAAAGACACCGAAGACTGGTCCGGATACCGACTCGACGTGACCGAGGTCGCGGTCGTTGACGAGCTTGCTTCGGCTGCCGACCTGGTCATGGGCAAAGCTTCCGG
>JBBDHT010000001.1:21466-24897 GCA_040880765.1 Acidimicrobiia bacterium
GTCAGGCGCCGGGGCGGCCCAGGCCCCAGTAGTCGAGGCCGACTTTGCGGACATGTTTGGGGTCGAGGAGATTTCTGGCATCGACGACGCGGTGACCGCGCATCCGGGAGGCCACCTCGGCCAGATCCACTTCGGTGAACTCGGGCCATTCGGTGGCAACGAGCAATACATCGGCGCCATCGACCGCCTCCAGGGCGGAACCGGCGATACCCACGATGTTCGTGCTGGCCTCGGGGTCGTAGGCGACCACTTCCGCGCCCTCCTCCTGGAGGAGTGCGGCAATCCGGAGAGCAGGAGACTCACGGACATCGTCGGTTCCCGCCTTGAAAGCGATTCCCCACATGGCCACCCTGCGCCCGCGAAGACCGCCGCCCGCGGCCAGCCGCACCTTCGAGGCGACCCGGCGCCGCTGCTCGTCGTCGGCTGCGATCACAGCCCGGAGCAATTGGAAGTCGTAACCCGCATCCTCGGCGACTGCGATGAGCGCCGAGGTGTCCTTCGGGAAGCAGGAGCCCCCGTAGCCAGGCCCGGGTTGGAGGAAATGGGGCCCGATGCGGTGGTCACTGCCCAGCCCCTCGATCACATCGAGGATGTCGGCTCCCACCGCCTCACAGACGTTGGCCAGAGTGTTGACGAAGGTGAGCCTCGAGGCGAGGTAGGCGTTATTGGCGTACTTGATCATCTCCGCCGATGTCGGGTCGGTCCTGATTATCCGGGTGTCGATGCCGGCGTAGAGGGACGCGACCAAGTCGGCGTCGACTTCGTCCCAGGCCCCGACGACGATCCGGTCCGGGTTCATGAAGTCGGGAACTGCCCGGCCTTCCCGGAGGAATTCCGGATGGGAGACGACCCGGGCGGAACTGCCGAGGTCGGCGAGACGCTTGCGAAGTGAAGCCGTCGTACCCGGTGGGACTGTTGACTTGACGACGAACAGGCCGTTCTCTCCCAGGTGGTTGCCGAGCTCGTCGATCACGGCGTATATGAACGCCAGATTGGCCCGGCCGTCGTCGCCTTCCGGGGTGGGTAGGCACAGGAACACCAGGTCCGCGCCGTCAACAGCCTCCGTGTTCGAACCGTGGAACGAGATCCGGCCGGCATCTCCCGCTTCTACGAGCAGCCCGGCCAGACCCTCCTCGTAGATCGGGACCTCACCGTTGGTCAGCTGTGCCACCCGCTCCGGGTTGGCTTCACCCAGGCGCACGCTGTGGCCGAGGTGGGCAAGCCCTGCGGCGGTGACAAGCCCCACGTATCCGGCTCCGATTATTGAAACGTTCATAAATCCCCTCGCACTGTGGGTTGGCTCAGATTAGGCGGCGTCGCTACTGACGATTACCACAGCATCTACATCGTTATCGACAGAACCGGTCACAACTTCACCAAAACCAAGCTCCCCGGCTATCACCGTACCCGCATCTGATCCGCTGGCAACCATGATCCTCGTCGTCGGCAACCGCTCATCCGAATCACCGACACCGATCACCACGAAACCGAGCGACTCGAGTTGGCGGGCCATGTCGCCGGCTGCTCCGGGGACACCGTTGCCATTGAGCACCTGGACTCTCACCGGCTGTTGGGCAAGTGGCTGACCAGAGGCGAAATTGCGCAACATGTTTGCTGCCGCTGGCTCGTCGGGGTGAACCACCGAGGCGTTGCCGACCGTCCCCGCGACAACGGGGAGGGTCGCTCCTTCGATGTTCCCGCCGAGGATCCCGCGGAAATCCCACGCCATCTGAGCCACCGAGGAGCCGGCGAGGCGGCTGTCGATGGTCATGTGCCGTGCCAGCGAGCCTGCGATCTCCCCGGCCTCGGGAATCGACGACGGCGACTTCAGGGAGCTCATTATCGCCCGGACCACCTCTTGTTGCCTCTGGGTGCGCCCGATGTCATTGGCGGCAACGCTGACCCATGAGCCGTTCTGCAGTTCCTGATACTTCCGGGATCTCGCGTAGGCGAGGGCAGTCTTGCCGTCGAGCATGAGGTTGCCCGCGTCGACATCGAGACCGGACGAGGAGTCTCGAGCCGGGTACGGGAAGTGGATCTCGACACCACCGATCTCATCGATCATGTCCATGAACCCAACGAAGTCGACCTCCACATAGTGGTTGATCTCCACATCGAGATTCTCTTTGACCGTCCGGACCATGAGGGTCGGCCCCCCGAACGCATAAGCCGCGTTGATCTTCTCCATGCCATGGCCGGGAATGTCAACCCAGAGATCGCGGGGAATACTCAGCATCCGGGCAGTTCCGTCCCGGTTCACCCGGACCAGCATGATGACGTCGCCGCGTTCACCGCCGGCGGTCCCGAAGTTCTTGAGATCCTCGAGCCCTTCCCTGGTGTCGCTCCCGATCACGAGGAACGTGAGATCACCGGTTGAGATGTCGAGCACATCGGTGACTGCGTCGTCGGTGTCTGCCTCAGCGAGGGCGCCCTGACCGACGTTGACGAACCAGAGGATGCCCGCGGCGGCAATGTTGGCGAGTACCAGAAATACGATCGTGGTGACTTTGAACCAGCGCGGCAGGCCGCTCTTGTTGGTGTTCTCTTCTGCAGGCATCCGTTATCCGACGAATTGGGCAAGAGCGGGGTTCCGCTTGGCGGACAGTTTCCCAGAACGGTGGCCCTAAGGGAGGGCAATCCTCGAATCCTGGTTATCCTGCCGATCAGCCATGGACCTTGGAGGTATCTGTTGGCTGTTCTCTCCCACGAGGGCACATTTCCGATCTTGTACAGCACATGGCCGCTCCCGATCGGGACCGGGCACCGCAAGGGCTACCTGGCGCGCCCGGACCGCGCGGGGAAGTATCCGGTGGTGATGGTGCTGCCGACGCTCGACGGACTGGGCGGGTTCGAGAAAGACCTGTGTCGCCGCCTCGCCCGGAACGGATTCGTCGGCCTCGCTGTCGACTTCTACCGGTCGGCCGGCGAACCCCTCGACGCCTACAACGAGCTCTCCGACAGGCGCGCCCTCACCGATCTCGACGAGGTGCACGAATTCATAGTCAGCAACGATGTGGAATGGGCGAAGCCGGGCGGGGTCGGAGTGCTTGGTGTCGACGTCGGCGGACGGTTTGCCCTGATGGCCGCCAGCCAGCGCGAGTGGGTCAGGTCGGTCGCCGTTGCCTACAGCCCGCTCACCGGTGATGAGGACAGAGACTTTCATGTGGCATCGGCCCTGGACAACCTTCCCACTCCTGTTCTAGCGCTCTACGGAGCTGCTGACGACCTGATCGACCCGGCATCCGTCGACGAGGCACAGGCCAGGAACGACCACGGCCAATGGCTCCTCTACGAAAATGCGGGCCACGGGTTCCTCGATATCGAAGACGAGAATTATGACGCCTCTTCAGCGGATGACGCCTGGGCGCGCATCCTTGCGTTCTTCAAGGCCACCCTCCCCGAGCCCGAAGTGATCGATCTCGGTTAGCGCC
>JBBDHT010000001.1:24997-55381 GCA_040880765.1 Acidimicrobiia bacterium
GCGTGGATCTCTTCGATACCGGAAACTGTTTTCACCAGGAGTGCGCCGCTTTCCCCGATACCGGCGGCAATGCCCTCTCCGTTGGGCTCCCAGGTGATGCTGTAGCCCAGGGTCGTGCAGGACTGACGGTATTCGTCGATTGGCCAGCCATCCGACTCCACCTGCGCCATCAGTTCTGCAACCCACATGGCCCCGAGGTCGCGGTGTAGGTCCTCACCCGGATCGTGGTCGAACACCGCCCCCACCCCCTGTGGTGGTGCCGGCCAGAAAAGGTTGGCACCAAGACCGGCAACGACGACACCCTCGGCCCGCTCGACCAGGATCCCCCCGATTTTTTGCTCGGATTTCATGACGTCGTTTGGCCATTTCAGGGCGACGTCGTTCCCCAGCGCCCGGACCGCGGCCACCCCCGCCATGAGAGAAAACGGGCGGTGGTCATCATCGTCGGCCTCCCATGCCAGCGAGACGGCCAGAGCGCGCTCTGCGTTCTCCCAGAGCGAACCCGACCTCCCCCGGCCCTCACTCTGGCTGGAGGCCACCACCGCGACGGGCAGCGACTCGAGTCGGTCCCGCGCCAAATCCTGGGTTGATGGGACGTCGCCGGTGAATATCTGCAAATAGGGTGTAGCCATACTGTTCTTGATCGAGTCGAAGTAAGGATACGGAGAAGTCTTGGGCACCGAAGCGCGGATCGAACATCTCAGGGAATTGAGGGAGGAAGCTCTACACGCTGGATCCCAACGGGCGATCGCCCGCCAGCATGAACAGGGCAAGCTGACCGCGCGCGAGAGAATCGAAGTTCTGCTCGACAAGGACTCGTTTCAGGAGATCGACCAGTTCGTCCGCCACCAGTCCCAGGGTTTCGGAATCGAGTCGAAACGCCCCCTCGGCGATGCGGTGATCACGGGACACGGGACCATCGACGGACGACCGGTTTTCCTCTTCGCCGAGGACTTCACCGTGTTCGGGGGCAGCCTGGGCAGAGTCGTCGCCGACAAGATCTGCAAGGTGCTCGACATGGCACTCGACACCGGCACGCCGGTGATCGGGATCAAGGACTCGGGAGGCGCGAGGATTCAAGAAGGGGTCAGCTCTCTCGACGGGTACGGGAGAATCTTCGAGAGAAACGTCCGGGCTTCCGGTGTCATCCCTCAGATCTCGTTGATCATGGGACCCTGCGCCGGAGGAGCCGTCTACTCCCCTGCCCTCACCGACTTCGTGTTCCAGGTGGAGGGGACCAGCCACATGTTCATCACCGGCCCTGACGTGATCAAGACTGTGACCGGTGAAGAGGTGACCATGGAGGATCTCGGCGGGGCCCACGCCCACGCTTCGAAGTCCGGCGTCACCCACTTCGTGTATCCCAGCGGGGACGAAGCCCTGGAAGCGGCGCGCTATCTGCTGTCGTACCTCCCGCAGAACAACCAGGAGATGCCGCCCTACTTCGCGCCCACCGATCGCCCTGATCGCGTCGACGACTCACTCGACACGGTGATACCTGACTCATCGAACCAGCCTTACGACATGCTCGACGTTGTCGAGACGATTCTCGATGACGGCGAGTTCTTCGAGGTCCACGAGCACTTCGCCAAGAACATCATCGTCGGCTTCGGGCGACTCGACGGGCACGCTGTGGGAATCGTCGCCAACCAGCCTGCCTTCCTTGCGGGGACACTCGACATTTCAGCTTCGGAGAAAGCGGCGCGTTTCGTGAGATTCTGCGACGCCTTCAACATCCCCCTCCTCACCTTTGTCGACGTCCCCGGGTTCCTGCCCGGAGTCGACCAGGAGCACGGAGGGATCATCCGCCACGGTGCCAAGCTGCTCTATGCGTACTGCGAGGCTACGGTGCCCAGGATCAGCGTCATCACCCGAAAAGCCTACGGAGGGGCATACCTGGTCATGAACGCCCGCGGGATACGCGCCGACCTCGTCTACGCCTGGCCATCGGCGGAGATCGCGGTGATGGGTGCCCAGGGTGCGGTAAACATCATCCACCGCAACGAACTGGCCGGCGCCGATGACACCGAGGCCAAGCGAAAAGAGCTCGTCGACGACTACGAGTCCAGATTCAACAATCCCTACGTCGCCTCGGAACTGGGACTTGTCGACGAAGTCATCGAACCCCGGGAGACCCGAGCGAAGTTGATCAAAGCAATGAACCTTCTCCGCACCAAGCGGGAAACCCTTCCCCCCAAGAAGCACGGGAACGGCCCGCAATGAGGCCGTGGGCGCGACGATGAAGTCGTTGCTGGTTGCGAACCGGGGCGAGATTGCCGTCCGTGTGATTCGGTCCGCCCGGGAGATGGGGATCAGGACCATCGCCATCTACTCCGAACTGGACCGGGATGCCCTCCACGTCCAGATTGCCGACGAAGCGTGGAACGTCGGCCCTGCTCCTGCGGCCGAGAGCTACCTCAATCAACAGCGGGTGCTCCAGGTCGCCCACGAGTCGGGGGCGGAGGCCGTCCATCCCGGATACGGGTTCCTCTCCGAGAACGCAGTATTTGCCGCCGCGGTGGCTGAAGCCGGCTTGATCTGGGTGGGCCCACCGGCATCGGCGATCGAGGCGATGGGCGACAAGATCACATCACGGCGCAACGCCGAGGCGTTCGGGGTCCCGACGGTGCCCGGAGTCACCCATCCGGTCAATTCGGTGGATGAAGTGCGCAAGCTGGCCTCTGAGTTCGGATACCCGATCGCAATCAAGGCCGCTCACGGCGGTGGAGGGAAAGGCCTTCGGGTCGTGCGCGACGACGACGGCCTCGAGGATGGTTTCGAGGGAGCGCGTCGGGAGGCAGACGCATACTTCGGCAATGCCTCCGTGTACGTCGAGAAGTACCTGGAGAAACCGAGGCACATCGAGGCCCAAATCCTTTTCGACACTCACGGCAACAGCCTCTTTCTCGGGGAAAGGGACTGTTCGGTGCAGCGGCGTCACCAGAAGCTGATCGAGGAGACTCCCGCATCGGGCATGACCGACAAGCAGCGCCGTGCTCTCGGTAAAGCAGCTATCGCAGCGGGCAAGTCTTGCGACTACGTGAACGCCGGTACCGTCGAGTTCCTCCTCGATAGGGAAGGCGACTTCTACTTCCTCGAGATGAACACCCGCCTCCAGGTCGAACACACCGTCACCGAAATGGTCACCGGAATCGATCTGGTCGAATGGCAGCTGCGGATCGCCCGCGGCGAGGAGTTGACCATCGACCGGGTAACTCCCCGCGGCCACGCCATCGAGTTCCGGATCAACGCCGAGGACCCTTCCAACAACTATCTGCCGTCACCCGGTCAGGTGGTGGAATGGGAGGAGCCTGCCGGCCCGGGGGTTCGGGTCGACTCGTGGATCAAGCCTCAAACCTCGGTGACCCAGTACTACGACAATCTCATGGCAAAACTGATCGTCTGGGGCTCCGACCGGACGGCAGCCATCAATAGGGGCAAGCGCGCCCTCAACGAGTTCAAGGTGCAGGGGGTGGCCACCACAATTCCGGCACACCTGGCCGTGCTCGACCACCCCGACTTCATCGCCGGCGAGCACCACACCAAGTGGATGGAAGAATCGGTGGAGGTCCCTGCCCCTGAACCGGACTCGGCGCCCTCCCTCCCCGAAGACGAAGCGCTCAACCGGCGGGATATCACCGTGGAAGTGGGAGGGCGGCGCTTCTCGGTTGCTTACTGGGCTCCCGAACACACCGCCGGCGGCGGCGGTGTCAAGAGACGGCGTCCCAAGCTCAGCACCAACTCAGGAACCGCGAACTCCGACGGCGTGATCACCGCACCGATGCAGGGGACCATCGTCAAGGTCCACGTGAAGGCCGGCTCGTCGGTGAAAGCCGGTGACGCCCTCTGTGTTCTCGAGGCGATGAAGATGGAGAACGAGGTTTCCACCCCCAACGGAGGGGAGGTCGTCGACCTCAGAGTCGAGCCCGGCGACACAGTCTCCCCCGGACAGGTCATCGCGATCATCAAGTAGGTTCGCTGCGGTCAGCGAAACGGCCGCCCTGTGGATGGGGATCCGGGGCGGCCGTCTCGCGATCTCGGGAGGATCAGTTGGTCTTGGACTCGATCTCGACATCCAGTTCGCCGTGGTCGGCTTTAACCCGGATGCTTGCCTCGGCCTCGCCCTTCTCGAATTCGACCTCGACCTCGTCGGAGCGGTTCTTCTCCACCGTGTAGGTCCAGCCTGCATTGGTGTTGACCGAAGCCAGGGACATCGCGCCGTTGGTCACCTGGATCGTCACAGACCCTGCTGTGACCACCTGGTACTGATATGTTCCGTCGGGCACGGGGATGTCGCTGTCATCGAACGACGTGGACGTCGTGTCGTCGATGGTCGTAGACGTGCTCGACGAGCCTCCGATGGTCGTAGAGGTGCTCGACCCGACCGATGTCGAGGTGGAGCCTGACGCGAGCGACGTAGAAGTGGACGCTCCATCGAGTGACGTGGTTGTGCTGTCCACGGCTGTGCTGCTTGTCGAGCCTTCAGCCGTAGTCGACGACGAGTCTCCAGCGATTGAAGTCGCGACCACCGATGACGAGGTGGAGGACGTCGCCGCGTCACTTGACGCCCACGCCACTCCTACTACGACGAGACCGGCTGCAACCGCCGTGACTATTCCAAGCATTTTCCTGAGCATTTCTGGTACCTCCTTTGGCACATCTCCACTATCGGAGATACCTGCTCAAGCCCGCTTCAGCACTCCCTCAACGTTTCATCAAGGTCGCTGTACGCCCGCTTGCGTCGAGGTTGGTCCCTGCACCCGCCGCCAGACGGGTGGAGGCAGGAGAGAGAGATCCCGCGGGCTGGGAACTCGAGCAGCCAGAGCCTTTACTCGGCGGCGTCGGTGATGGCTTCGGTCATCGAGGGATGGACCATCAGCGTGTTGACCAGGGTGTTGGAGGTAACCCCGGCCTGGACAGCCAAGGCCACCACACCGATCAGCTCCGAGGCCCGGTGGCCGACGATGGTTCCACCGAGCACGACACCGGTAGCCGGGTCGGAGATCACTTTCACGAAGCCCCGGGTGTAGAACTGGAGCACAGAGCGGGCGTTGGAGGCGAACGGAACCTTGGTGGTCCGCACCTTGCGTCCCTGGGCTGCGGCGTCGACTTCGGCGAGGCCCACCGACGCAATTTCCGGTTCGGTGAATATCGCCTCGGCGACCTTGTCGTAGTCGAGCGGCTCAACGGGAAGACCCAGGGCATGTCGGGCGATCTTGCGGCCCTGCATGGAAGCCACCGAGCTGAGCGGCATCTGCCCGGTGACATCTCCAGCGGCGTAGATATGAGGCACCGAGGTGCGCTGGTGTTCATCGACGGTCACATACCCGTGATCGACTTCGATCCCGGCAGCTTCGAGGCCGAGCCCCTCGGTCAGTGGAACGGAGCCGACGGCGAGCAGGGCATGGGATCCGCGGATCACCCGACCGTCATCGCAGGTGACGACGACCTCCTCCCCTTCGACTTCGACCTTTTCCGCCCGGGCACCGATGACCAGCTTCACCCCGCGCTCGATGAATCCTTCCTCGAGAACTGCAGCCACCTCTGCGTCACGGTGGGGAAGGATCTGCTGCCGCGACACCACAAGGGTGACTTTCGACCCGATGCTCTCGAAGATATGCACGAATTCGACACCGGTCACCCCGGACCCGATGACAATCAGATGCTCGGGGATCAGGCCGAGGTCGTAACAGTGGCGGGTGGTGAGCACTTTCTTCCCGTCGACCGGTGCCCAATCCGGCACCCTCGGGGCTGAGCCGGTCGAGATCATCGCCCGATCGAACTCGATGGATGTGACCGTCCCGTCGGCAGCCGTCACTTCGGCAGTGTTCGGGCCGGTGAGGCGCCCGAACCCCTCTACGGTCCTCACCCCCTGGGACTGGATCATGCGGAGCCAGTTGTTGTGGATGTCATCGGTTATGTCCTTGATCCGCGACGAGAGGACGTCGGTGTCTACCTTGCCCGGGTCGGTGACCAGGCCCAGTTTCGCGGCATTCCGGACCGAGGTGTGGCGGAGGGCGCTGGCGGCCATGGTCTTCGAAGGGATGCAGTCCCAGAGATGTGCTGCTCCACCGATGATGTCTTTTTCCACCAGCGTGACCGTGGCTCCCTTGGCGGCGGCAGTCGTGGCCGCCTGGGTTCCAGCCGGGCCCCCGCCGATGATGAGGAAATTTGTGCTTGATCTGTTCATATTCAGGTCTGGACGCTAATCGCGTCGATGTTGTCTCGTTCAATCAGGCCGGGCGGTAGACCCCGAAAACGCTGCGGAGCGCATCGGAGACCTCACCCACTGTCGCACCAGAGCGAAGGGCCTCCTTCATCGGCGGAAGCAAGTTCTCCGACGTTCGGGCAGTGGCGGAAAGGTCCTCCAACCCGGACTCCACAACACCCGAATCGCGTTGTTCCCGCCACATCCGGGTCCGCTCCACCTGGGCCGCCTCGAGCTGGGGGTCGACCTCGAGGGCGGGCACCGGCGTCTCGGAGGTGCTGGCGAACTTGTTCATTCCGACGACCACGCTGGAACCGTCGGACTGCCGCCTGGCCTCCTGATATGCGGACTCTTCGATCTCGCCTTGCATCCATCCGTCCTCGATCGCCTGGACCGCCCCTCCCATCTGCTCGATCCGGTCGATCAACTCGTTGGCGAGTCGCACCAACTCATCGGTGAGCGACTCGACGAAGTAGGAGCCGGCGAGCGGGTCGACGGTGTCGGCGACACCCGACTCGTTGGCCAGCACCTGCTGGGTGCGTAACGCGACGAGGGCGGAGGCGTCGGTCGGAAGCCCGAGAGCCTCGTCGTAGGCATTGGTGTGAAGAGACTGGGTGCCACCGAGGACCGCAGCGAGGGCCTGCAGTGTGGTGCGGGCGATGTTGTTGAGCGGTTGTTGGGCGGTGAGCGTCGAGCCGGCCGTCTGGACATGGAACCTCATTGCCTCCGTCTTGGGGTCCTTCGCTCCGATGTCGCGCATCCGGGTTGCCCAGATCTTCCGGGCGGCCCGATACTTCGCCGCCTCTTCGAAAAGATTGTTGTGGCCGTTCCAGAAGAAGGAGAGCCGGGGGCCGAAGTCGTCGAGATCGAGGCCAGCATCGCGTGCCGCCGCCACATAGGCAAGACCGTTGGCGATCGTGAAGGCGAGCTCTTGAGCAGCCGTTGAGCCCGCCTCCCGGATGTGATATCCGCTGATGGAGATCGTGTTCCAATTCGGGATGTTCTCGCTGGCATAGGCGAATAGATCGGTGACGAGGCGGAGCGACGGGCGCGGCGGGTAGATGTATGTGCCTCGCGCCACGTACTCCTTGAGGATGTCGTTCTGAACCGTCCCCCGCAGCGAGTCTGCGGGCACGCCTTGCTCTTCGGCGACGAGCTCATACAGGAGAAGTAGCGCGGCTGCGGTGGAGTTGATCGTCATCGAAGTGGAGACCTCACCGAGGGGAATCCCGTCGAGCAACGTCCGCATGTCCGCCAGGGTGTCGATCGCCACCCCGACCTTGCCGACTTCTCCGGACGAGAGTTCGTGGTCGGAATCGAGGCCCATCTGCGTGGGCAGGTCGAAAGCGACGCTGAGCCCGGTCTGGCCCGCTTCCAGCAGGGAGCGGAACCGGCGGTTTGTCTCCTCAGCCGTCCCGAACCCTGCGTACTGACGCATCGTCCACATGCGGCCGCGATACATGGATGGGTAGGGGCCTCTGGTGTAGGGAAACTCACCGGGCAGTTCCGGTTCATGTGCTTCGGGTAGACCCGTGTAGACGGGTTTGACCTCGATATTGCTGGTGGTGATCCGGGGTTTATTCATTCCGGGCTCTATCCTTACAGATGTCAACCGGATCGTAGGTCGGGAACTTGCCGGCCGCCGTTGACGTCAATCTCCCCAGATGCCTAAAAAGTCCCTCATCCATCAGATAGAGGCGCGGGAAAGACGCGGACGTTGGTTCGGCGCTTTCGCCACGCTTCTGTCCATATCGCTCCTCCTTTCAGGCTGGGTGGGCCTTTTCGCGTTCCTCGGGGCAAATTCGGCTTACGGGACTTTTGAAACTGTCACCGACGATTGGGTCCCCGACACCAGGTCGATGGAGCTGACACTCCCCGACCTGAGCCGCACCAGCCAAATCTATGCCGACTCGGGAGAGCTTCTTGCCGAGCTCCACGACGGGCGTAACTCTGAGCCCATCCCGTACAGCGAGATCCCCGAGGTGATGGTGCACGCAATGCTCGCCGCCGAAGACAGCTCCTTTTTCGAACACGACGGCGTCGACTTCTCGGCGATCTTCTCTGCGGCCGTCGACAACATCCTCTACGACGTCACCCGGGGCGGGTCGACCATCACCCAACAGGTGGTCAAGAATGCGTTCGTCGGTGCGGAGAACACGATCAGTCGCAAGGTGAACGAGGCTTTCGTCTCCGCTGAGGTGGAGCGTCGATTCCCCAAGGAGCGGATCCTCGAGTACTACATGAACTCGGTTTACTTCGGCGGGGGTGCCTACGGGGTGAAGACCGCTGCCGAGGAGTTCTACAACAAGGACCTCGACGACATTGGCATCCACGAGGCTGCCACTCTCGCCGTTCTGGTCAGGAACCCTTCGCTGTATAACCCCAGGACCAGGCCAGAGATCACCCTCGACCGTCGCGATGCTGTCATCGACGAGATGGCCGACAACGAGTGGATCACCGAGGCCGAGGCCACCGTGGCCAAAGCCCAGTCGCTCGACGTCGTCGACACCCCGCTCCGTCGTGGTGAGGCAGATCATGTCGTGGCGGAGGTGAAACGCCAGCTTCTGAACGACCGTCAGTTCGACTTCCTCGGCGAAACCAACGAAGCGCGCAAGATCAACATCTTTGGCTGCCCCGCAGACGACGTCGCCTGTGAGGGCGGTGGCGGATACCAGATCTTCACCACCATCGACCTCGAGCTGCAGAAGAAGGCCAACGAAATCCTCCAGACCTGGATGCCCCTTCCCGCCTACGAGGAGAATCTGGCCGGCTGTCGTGAGATATACCCGGAGGAGTCCGACGAGTTCCTCGCCACTTATTCGCTGACCCATTCGTGCTCGCCGACGGGGGCCCTGACAATGGTCGACAACCACACCGGGGCAGTGAAGGTGATGGCGTCGGGACTGCCGTTCGAATTCTCCCAGTTCGACCTCGCCGTCCAGGGAAGGCGTAACCCGGGTTCGTCTTTCAAGCCGTTTGCGTTGGTGGCAGCCCTCGAGCAGGGCTACACCCTCGGCCACTCGTGGAGCGGGGCAAGCCCGATCAAAATCGAGTGTGAGTTCATCTGCTCCCCCGACGGCACCAACATCTGGACGGTCACCAACGCCGGAAGCTCACTGGGAGTGATCACCTTGGAGCAGGCAACCTACAACTCGGTCAACGCTGTCTATGCCCAGGTGTCCAACGAGGTCGGGCCGTCGACGATTGTCGACGTGGCCCGGCGGATGGGGATCACCGAAGCTTCCCTGAACCCGGTGCTGTCGATAGTCCTCGGAACGTCGGAGGTTTCGACCCTGGAGATGGCCAATGCGTATTCGAACTTCGCCACCAACGGACTCCACGCTGACGACTATCTGATCGCGAAGATCGTCGACGCCGACGGTAACGTCGTTTACGAAGCCGAGGAAGAAAAAGTCCAGGTTGCCGACCCGGCGATCTTCTCCGCTGCGCATCGGGCTCTCTCCCAGGTTCCGACCTCGTCTGGGACCGCGCCACGGGCCAACATCGGCAGGCCCCAGGGTGGAAAGACCGGGACCCATCAGAGCTACCTGGACGCCTGGTACGTCGGCTATACCCCCGAGTACAGCACGGCGGTGTGGGTCGGCTACGAGTCGAAGCAGGTTCCGCTCACCAACGTCGTCATCAACGGCCAGCGCTACAGCCGGGTGTTCGGCGGGTCAGTGCCGGCACCGATCTGGGCCGAGTTCATGAGTTACGTCCTCGAAGGATTCCCCGAGATCCCATTCCCCGACGAACCGGCGAACATCGAGGAGTACCTGGTGCCGCCGACAACCATCGTGCCTTCAGTGGTCGGCCTCGACCGGAATGAGGCGGTGAGCCGTCTCAAGGCGGCCAAACTCAACGTGTCCGTCACCGAAGTCCCGTCGTTGGAGCCAGTCGGCCGGGTTGTCTCCCAGTCAAGGGCGCCGGGTGCTGAGATCCCCGAAGGCTCAGGGGTGAGGATCAACGTGTCGAACGGGGAGATTCCGACCGGAGATATGCCGAACTTTGGCGGCATGACGGTCGACGAGGCCCTGGAGGCCGCCCGCGCATTCGAGGAGGCGACGGGTGTCAACTTGTCGGTCTTCACAGGTTCGGCGATCACCACCGATCCGGCCTACTTCGACCGAGTGGTCTCACAGACGCCAGCGGTGGGAGCGACGGTTACGGGCCAGGCGAGCGTGACCATCTTCATAGGTCAACTGGACCCAGATTCGGGTTAATCACCGGGCACTCCGAGCCACCTCTCCGATAAGAGAACTTTTCGCGCCTTGATATGCATCACTTGACGATGGTTAACGTTCCTCTGTAGAACACTAGCTATGAAGACAGAAGCGCTTTCGGCTAACGGTGTTGCTCGTCCTCCAGCTAAAGACGCTGTGTCGGCCGGGAGCGCTTCTGTCCGGGCGTCGGCCCGGGTACGCCCCTTCGTCCCGGTCGAGCTGGTCTCGACCGAAGGGGCATTCCCCGCCTCCCACCCGTACGTCCGGAGATTCTGGGTAGCAGCACTTGGCTCGGGTGCCATTGCAGAGCTGCTCCGCTTGGTCCGGGCAGCCGAGAAGGGGGAGGAAGTGCGGCTACCCATAGAAAGACTACTTCCCCCTGGCCCTATAGGGTCGCCATATAAGACTGCCTTCACGCCTGCGGCCGCCACCGAACGAGATCAGGGAAGAGGGGAGGCGGGACATGCTCTGGACCTTTACTTCTCGGCGGATCGAAGCTCAGGGTTCGGTGAATGTGCCACTCTTTAAAGAAGAGAACTCCGACCGGAGTTTCGAGTGCAGACTCTGCGTACGAAGCTCTAAGGCCGTCAGCCACTTGAGTAGCATAGTCGTGGGCTTCCTCAAACCATCCGGCTCGTTCGGGGTCTACGACCCTCAGGAGGTCGAGGAACAAGCCAAATTGTTCCGCGAGCCAGTAGACATGCCGGAGGTACCAAACGGCAACACCCTGATCTCGGCCATAAGTGAGATGTCCCGCGCGCTTGTTGTAGAGGTCACGACTTACCTTCAACCACTCTGGTGGTTCCACCACGTAGGTGTCGCCAGCCCGAGGCAAATAGTCTGATGCAACAACGTCATCGGGTTGGGGCTTTTTCTTGGTGAGGAAGTCCGTTACTGCCCGAAACGCCCCTAGATGCATTCTTAGATGGGCATCCAGGTCGGAGTCCGGAACAATCTCAGGACGACTCGACTTGATGTAGCCGTCGGATACGAACCGTCTGGCAAGAGAGTTGGTTGCAAGTCGGTCGAGTTGGCGAATCATCTGGACGTATTCGTAGGAAACATATCTGGCTGCTCTCTCAAGATCAGCAAACTCTCGCTTTCGGAGTTCCTCCATGGCTCGCAGCGTAGACACCGAGCAGTCGCAGCCCTTATGTAGAAGGTATGGAAGCAATGGTGGCTCAGCGAAAGTTGCAGCCCGTCGTCGTGTCGGCGGTGTTGCGTTTGTTCGCAAGAGACACCCCGGTCCCTAACTATTTAGGTAAATACTCCCCGATTAAGGGTGCCTCAGCGGCGGGGCTCTCCGAACACCTTGAACCCAGCGATAACGGCAAACAGGCTGGCGATGCCGGTGAGGTAAAGCCACCTGCCAACTCATACCGGGTCATCGTCCACTAGGTATCTCTGCTCGTCATTTCCGTCAAATCTGTTGCTCCACCTGTCCTTTGCTGCACGCTGCTCATCAGTCAGCTTCCAACCAGGCGGTTCAAGCCAGCGGTCTCTGGCTTTTTTACCAGCATATGTGTGCGAATAGAAAGTCTTGAGAATCCAGTCCTTACTGACTGCGATAAACGCAAGAGTCAGGGGGAACATGGCAAGCAGGAGGATAGCTAGTGTGTCCATAATCTAGGCCTTCTTCAATACGGTCAGCCACGATCCTACTGCCTTCAGGCTGTACCTGGCCCTACACCCACTTGCTAAGGTGATGCTGGGCCGTCACGTTCACAAATGGCTGCCCTTGAGACCCCGAAGAGACAGACCGTCCAAACATCTCGTTTCGATGACATGCCGATTCGGGGTCTCCCTTATGGCTGGTCACTACAGCGACCAGATAACCCCTTGAAGAGTGTTAAGCCGATGCTCTAGCCGAGTCGACAGGGGATTGACAACTAGGAACCCATGAAGGTTCAATGGTTGCTCAACCATGAACTCAGCCAGAAGGCGAGGATGGTCGTAGAGCAGTTCGCATACTCGGTCCTCCCACTCATTGACCTGCTGCTCCGTCGTAGGCATTCGCCCACTTGCGAGAGCCATGGAGCTTGGCTCTTCTGCTCCCCTTTTCAGCGCAAGACCTCGATGCACTTGCTCCATCAAGAGCGACCGTAACGGCTGTTCAATATCGGTCACAGTTCGAGGTGTTGAGACTCTTTCGGATAAGTCTGGTTTTTCTGTCTTCGGCGGTGTCACGGTTACGTATTCTTCAATTGTGTCTCCCCCGTAGGCCGGGACTGGATCAGGGGTCTGTCGGGCCAAGCGTGCAACTATCTCAAGCATGACCCATACGAAGACGACGAGAGCCGGGACCAACGGTCTCCACTCATTGATGAACGCCGAAATAGCTGATCCAACAACAATCAAACCACGCACTACCCATTTGATTGGCTCCCACAGTCGATAGGTCCAACTGATGGCTGTGTCGAGGTGGCTTAGCCAGGCCCAACTCTTCGTGAGTCGAATCCACCATTTCGGTAATGGTCGGTTGGGCATAGCCCGATGGTAGGAGGGCAGGCTCTGGGAGTTCCTGTTTGTACACGCATCAGCGAAGCCGACGACCGTGTTTCGCAGCTAGGTTTGTGAACGCATGAAAGAAAACAAGTGGGTCATTGGACTTCTCGTCGCAATACTCGCCGCCATCTTGTTCATTATTTGGTGGTTCCTCGTCGGGGCTGAAGCAGCTGAAGCACGAGACTTCTGCGAACTGAAAGCCATCGGTGCCGCCTTGGACGGGGAAGAGTTCAGTATTGATGCCTGTATACGCCTCTACAAGGCAGGTTGGAGGGGCTAGCACTCCAGCCTTCGGGCTGTGCTTTGACCATACACCCCTTGCGGGGTCTCGCATTTAAGTAGGCTCTCGGTTATGCAGTACCCCCAAAGAATGACAATGGCTTTTGCTTTGCTCTTTGCCACAGCCGCCTGTGGGGGTGGTGAGATCGCCGAATCCACGACATCCAACTCCACCACTACTTCCTCCGCTGGTACTACTACTTCTTCCTCCGCCGACACTACTTCCACGACCATTACGCCAACCACCACGCTGGCCACGCCAACCACCAATTCGACGGACGAATGCGAGGCAGCGATGGAGAACATCTACGCCACCGTCGATGCGATTCTCGACAGTGTGGATGCTGACCCTCTCAGCTTTGTTGAGAACGACCAAAACGCTCTTGGCGACCTATTCACCGTCATCGGAGAGACAATGGGCCAGGGGTGTGGCGTTGAAGGCTCCGTCGATGCTTACTCTGATTTACTTGTTTTTATATCCAATGAGCGGGCTGATAGGGAGCCACTCACAGGATCATTCATCGAAGGAATGCTCACAGCCCTGTGTGAAAGCTCACCGTTTGACTTGAGCCTGCCAGCTCAGGCCGTATGCGTTTCGACCGGAAACTAAGGCAATCCTTCTTCTTCTTCGCTGTTGTTGCGAAGCCAATCCCGTAGTTCCGTTTTGGTCCACTGTTTGACGCATTTGGGGGGTCGGGAGGCGAACGTTCTTTCTGGAGGGACGAGACCCCGTTGCAGCGCATTCCTATATTGACCGATCCCATGGTCGTATGCGTCTATAAAGAACGCATCCGCTTCAGAGCGATAGATGATCCGAACACCCGGACCCTTCCATCCGTAATCAATGGACCAAGGCAAATCGATGCCCAGCTGTTTACTGCGAGAGTGGACCTGATCCCGAAGCTCATCGGTTTCGGCGTTCGATTTCGCTTGGGCTCGGTTTCTCTTCAATTCTCGAAATTTCGAGGGTAGTAACGAGGCTTTTTGTCGGATCGAAGGAACCAAGATGATTATGACCCCAGCGATAAGACTGGCGATAACTGCACCGAGCGTTAGCCCTTCCACAGAAGGAGCATACAAAGGTAACTTTCCCCTGACACCAGGGTCGCTTCTGAAGCCGTAACCGAATGTGTCCCAGCCGGTCAGTACGATTAGCTGTATGCAGCCACCAAAGGGATGGAAGCCGCCAGTTCCAGTGAGAGAGATCGACTCCCTTCTTGAACTCTGGGTCTATTGGGCGAACACCGCAGGCATCGAGGCCAGCGTCACCCTTCATGTTGGCGGCTCTCTGATACAGGGCACAGTCATTTCCAGTAACAACTGGTTGGATATTCTTGCCAAAGAAATGAAAGAGGGCAATAGCGAAAGTCCAGAGCTATTGGACCTTATCGCCGAGACATTTGAGCGATTAAGGGACTCCGTTCAGGTCCGCCATGCCCGAGATACTGAGGAACTTGACGTGGCATTTAGCCTCGCCAAGGTCGAAGCGGACGAAAAAGGTGATGATCCCGATGGAGTGCCACCTCCAGACCGAGAAAGCTTCCGGTATATCCATCTGAAAGACACAACCATTCGCCAAGGAAATGCATGGTTTGAACCTGGCATCTTCAGAGTTGACCTACGCTCCGTTGACGGGTGGACGCTAGGAACTTTCTAGGTCAAACCCTGTGTGGGCAAGGGTTAGAGCGACCCTATCAAGCCAGCGAGTATCGCCAGCCCGAACGTCAAACCTGAGAACAGAACCAAGGCCAAAAGCATCAGGCCTACAAATATCGCAGTCTGCCTCAGTCCACGCTCAAGGGTGCCCTGTTGCCTGATGGGTTCCGGTGTGGGTTGCCGGGGAGTCCATAGCTCGTCAGCAATCTCCCACTCATCGCTCAGCACCCAATGGCCCTCAACTTGTATCAGCGGATAGGTTGAAGGTTCGGTATCTCCCTTGGGCCAGACGGCCTTCTGTCTGTGAGGCTCAGTCATGCCTTCTTCCTCTCTTTGTGCCCGCAGCTGGCCTATAACGTCCCACTCTGAGGCATCCTCCCAATGTGAGAACTCGCCATCGACATGAACCGGGACATACGGATAATCCAGAGGGACCGTAACTACTGTCCCTGGCCTTGGCTTGGTCTCGTGTTTCCCCCGTTTGATAGCCATGCTCTACCAGGAGTCGATGATCTTCTGCTTCTCAGCCTGAGAGATATCGTGTGTGTTCAGGTGGAGTGTCGGCTTGCGCCTCGTATCTAACTGCTTCCCGCACTCAGGACAAGCCTTAGTTGGATAGTCGCTCCCAGCAGAAGGTGAGGCACCAGTCAGAATCTTGGTGATGGTGGCTCGAAGTTCAGGAGACCACTCACGGATCAGCTTCACAGCCTCTAATTGCTCTTGTGCTTCTTTCTCGACAGTATCTAAGGAGTCCATGAGGACCATCTTAGCAAGTTCGGAATTCGCTGCCTAGCGCCCACTCTATGACAATAGTTACACATAGAGCGATCCCCGTGAGATAGCGATCTGATAGCGCTCGTCTACCGCTGTGGCGAAGGAGGCTTAGGCGGTTCTTAGCTAATCCACTACTCAGAAATCGGTTTGTACCCAAAGAGCGCAGTCTTCACTATTGAAGGCATAGTCCGTGGCCCGAATTGTTACTTCTACTCTTGGAGCAGCGCTAATAAAGTTGTTGTCGATAATCTCCCCGGCTGCGTCCAACCTCTCCCAATAACACCCTTCGACATCATAGGTCACGTACGTGCCAGGTCGAATTGTGGTAACAAAGTCAAAGTCGTCACCTACTACGAACGCCCCGTCATTGATAGTGGCTGGAACACCTGGAACCCCAATTATGGACAACGCCGTGAAATACCAAACGGGAAACCCGCCATACGTAGCTGTGTCAGTAGCGATATTCTCGAATTGAGACTGCCAATGATAGAAGTCCAAATCTGACGGGGCTCGTAGATGACTGGTGAGCAATTCTCTGGCCGCCACCTTTAACAATCCCATCGGACCTATGTGGTCCTCACCATTCAACCAAGCCTGAGCCATCATCTGCCCCGATTCTGTAAGGGCTACCGCGGTCTCTTGACGGTCTAACTCAGGAAGAGGGGGGACGGTAGTCGTTGTTGTCGCCACAGCTAATGTCGTTCTTGTAGTGGCTACCAGCGTCGTTGTGGTTGTCGCTTCTGTCGTTGTGGTTGTCGCTGCTGTCGTCGTTGTGGTGGCATTCGTCGTTACAGCCGAATCGCCTAATTGACCCCCACACCCTGACACAGCAACAACAACAGCTAACCCGAGTACTGTCTTTCGCACAATACGCTTCCTTTTCCTAGGTCTCTTCGACTTGGCCCCGGTATAGATGATCGTTCCTTGTCTCTAACCAGTCCTGCTGCTCCTGCCGCTGCTGGTGTACGAGCGAGTTGGTCAGAGCCTCAAGTTCCTCGACAGTCTCAGCTTCACTGATCTTGGCAAGGGCATCCTCGTCGTCTGCCTCTTGGAATCGGCCTTCAGCACGAGCAAGGGCAGCAACCTCGCCTAAATTTGCACGCATAAACTCGTCAAGTTCCTCAGTAGTCTCGATCTTGTTGATAGCGTCCGTATAAGCCTTCTGCCGCTTGTCGAAATCAGCCTTGCTCTCGATCTCATCAGGCGTTTCCTCCTGGCGTAGGACCGTGTTAACCGCCTGCTCATATTCCTCAACAACCTTGTCTATCAACCAGGGAACCTGGATTTCGCTCAACTTACGCTGATACTCGGCTTCTAGCTCTGCCAGTAGTTTGGCTGTTTCTTCTTTACTCATAGGTTAGGTTCCTTGTCCAGCTTCACGCATGATGGCTGCTAGCTGTTCAGGCGTTTCTGCGCTATTTATCTGGTCTGTCAGATTGGAGTGAGGGCTGTTCCGTGCTGCGGCAGCGACCTGATTACCCAGACTTGTTACCGCCGACAGGCTGTCTGCCAGACCGGCACCTACTGGCTGAGGTGCTTGGTAGTCACCAACACCGTCATTATCTGGCTCAGGGGCTTTCAGGTTGAAACCGAGAGCAATGAGTGCATCTTCAACAGATGATGAAGTTACTTCCTCGTCGCCAAGCTGCTCCTTGACGATCTGTAGGACAGACTTCGGTTGGCCGAAGGCTTCTAGCTCCTGCTCTAGGAGGATGGCTTGCCGGGCCTTATCCTCAGCACCGTCTGCTACCGCCTGTAGCTCCTTGATCTCCTGGTTCTTCGCTTTGATCTGGGCACGCAAGTCCCTGACCAAATCGCTGTCTTGTGGTTGTGTTTCTATTGCCATAGTCGTTTAACTTCTTCCTGCTTCATCGCGAAAGCGTCCTATTACGGCCTGCATGTTCTGTAGCTCTGGACGAGTCTTGATGTACTTGGTACTGCATGTGCTGCAACGGATATCTGCCTCTGTGATCGCATCAGCATTGCCCCTACTTTGGGCTGCTTGAGCGATGGCCCATGAGACCTGGCGGTCTGTTAGCCCTGCGGATGGGTGTCTTGGGCAAGTGAATGTCGATGTAGCGGTAGGCATTCAGACCCCTGCCGCCATTTTCTCTAGCTGACGGGTAGCACCAATCTTCGCTGCACAGTTCAAGCAGGAGACTGTTGACTCTTCCATAACTTTCAGTAGGTGGGGCCAATTGACATTACGGCGTACCAAGTCAGTGATCGGCACGCTGTTCCAACCTTCCCCTACGAATCGCAGAGCGTGAGGGGAGTCTTCCCCACATATAACGCAATGGTGGGAAGCTAGTTCTTCTTGAACCTTCTGCGCCTTCTCGTGTCGGCCTTTCTTCACGTAATCCATAGTCGTCTAGCACAACAAGTGTTAGGTTGTCTTTATTCCCGCCTTATGCGCCCCCCATCTTGTATAGCTTAATGATAAGCTTGTCAACATCCTTCTTGTTGTAACGAAGCATCCGGTTCAAGGCTTTAGTGCAGTCCTTGTCTGGTCTTGGCTTCAAGAATGTCAGTCCACCAACTGAAATCGGTCTTGTCCTTCATGGTGTCTTCGCCCAACTTCCGACGCAGTAGAGCGTCCAGATTGTTGTGCATCAGGTTGAAGTCTCTACGGGCTGCTCGTTAGTGCCTCTTGCTCGGCAACCGGAGCCAAGTCGTCATCCTGGTCAAGTGTTGCCAGTTGGTAAGTCGCCTCTTGGAACCGACCGGACTTGTTCTCCTGGTGACGGACGATCCAACCCTCAGCCTCAAGCTCTCGCAACGCACGCTTAAAGGTGCTTTGGGAAGCCGTGAAACCGTACTCACCGATAATCTCGCTCGCAGCATCCAGCAAGGCTTCCCGCTTCATCTGGAACATACCCAACTCGTAAGCCTCGGTGAGTGTGCGAGTAATCGCATCCTCAATCGCAGCCTGCGCCGATGGGTAGTAGACGAACTGCTCAGGGAACTCGTAGCCCTTGCCGTCGTGAGACAGGAAGAAGCTCTGAGGAATCCAGGGAGACTTCAAGAACTCGTCGTACTCGTAGCCTGCCGTACGGACACCATCCCACTTGGTTCCACATTTACGGCAGTTGAACATGACACGCTCATTCAACGGGTCAAGCTGGATCGCAAGGTGTTGCTCGTTGCAGTTGGGGCAAGGGATAATCCGATACTGCGCCATGTGCAGATTGTCGATCTTGTGGAAGTAACGTCTGACACTAAGCCCCAGCGACTTAAAACGATCCAGCATATCAAGGAAGCTGTTTTCCCGATCTATCCGCTCTAGCTTCTCCTTGTCGTCCTCCCATATCGGGGCGAACTGTTCCGTAGCCTCTCGTGGCATCGTGTAATCAACGTGGATCAGAACCGGAGTACGACCACGCAGCCGCTCTGATCCATCCCTTCTAGTCGGCGCATACCCAAAAGGTCTTACCTTCATCTCGGCGCATCCTGAGGCTGGTTAGCGAACAACTCACAGAAGGTCAGCCCCTTCTTGATCCACTTCTGGAAATCCTCGTCAGCAGGCAACCCGTCCTCAGTCACCTTGTATGAGACTACACGCTGGTTCTTAGGGTTCTTAGGGGAACACCCGTAGCAACCGCACCAATCAGGGTGCCCTGGTAGTTGTGCTGTAAGCATCATTCACTCCTTGCCTAGTACAACGCTTGAGGAAGCGATACCTTCCTCTCGACACCATGCAATCTACTGGTTAGAACCTCTCATGCCCCTGATACTCACCCGTTCAGGCGATACGGTAAGAGCCCTGGTCATACCGTGGGTCATTCCTGTTTTGTGGAAAGACAAAAGCCCTGGTCACGACCGTCGCTCATCTGTGCATATCTTATATACATGTTATCTAGATAGCTGCCCCTCTAGATAACTAGAGGGCACCCAACTATTAAATCGGTTGTAGTCGGTGACCTCGGGTGTAGGGCACCCTCAGTCACCTCCATTACGGTATAGGAAGATGGCAGTAGGGCTGATCTTCTACCGCATAACATGTCAGAGACTAAGAGGTTCCGCCGATAGGTTCCGCCAACTATTCATTTGTCTATTCATTTCAATCATCGTTCAATCATCTCAGTGCAAGATATAGGCGTGACCTATCCACCAGGCCCGTATGTACAGCAGCCCCAAAAACCCTGATCTACCAGGGGTTATGTACCCTCCACGGGCAAGAGGCCGGGACAACTAGGACCCCAAGAAACTCAGTACAGCCCCGCATCTATGCCTACGGATTGATCGCTAAGTACCCATAAACCTTGCTCAAACGTGTTTTTGAAGCAGGGATTTACCCTGGCAAGCTGGCTGCCTTCGAGTGGGTCTACCCCACAAGCTGTATTTGGCGACCCATCCACCTGGCTACCAGCTCCCTTAGTGGTACTCAAGTAAGTCAAGTCGGGTCAGGCCGATTCCCTAAGTAGTCCTTTTCTTCAGGCTGGGTCAAGACTTCTTGAGGACTCTGGACACCGTGGATGGATGCCAGTCGCCTCCACGTTTGGACTTCAGCCCTAGGAGATTCAACTCTTCAGCGATACTTGCGTATGAGTGGCCCTGCTCTCTGAGAGCCTTGATTGTCGTGAGTGTCTGTTGCTCTTCTGGATGCTCCACTAGCTCGCCCTCTCTACTGGCCCATCCGAATGGAGGCGAGCCGTAGGCAAATCCTCCATTGGCAGCCTTGTTAGCCCTCCCCTTCCTGAGCCTCAAGGAAATCATCCTTCCGTCTAGCTCATCAATCAGTGCCAGCAGCTTCCTTGTAAATGAATCCAGAGGCCGTTCAGGATCATCCTGCAGTATCTCTCCCCGGTCAGCAGCAAACACCTTCCCCCCTGCCTTCCAGACTTCACGCATGGCAAGCTCTTGGTTCACCGAGTCCCGTGCCAGCCTGCCCGTATTGGGCACGAGCAGCCCCTCAGAGCCGTTGTAACTGACGGAACCGATAGCCTCTAGCAATCCGTCCCGAATATCCAGATCGCCGTATCCAGATATCCCCTCATCGCTGTACCAGTGGATTATCTGGTGACCGTTCTCCGTGGCCCAGGTCTCGACCTGAGATCGCTGAACATCTAGCCCTTGCCCGTGTTCGGCCTGTGAGTCTGTGCTTACTCGGATATACGCTGAGAGGTTCACAGCGTCACCTTCTCGTGGACAAGGGAATTGATGTGAGCCGTAGCATCTTCCAGGCTTCCAAATACCTGGCTTAGCTCGTGGTCTCGAACGCCCCCACTCAAGGCCACTGAAACACCGAAGATCGGGTTGCTGCTGAACCCTGTGCCCTCGCTCAGTTCAATCCAGAACTTCGGCGTTTCTATGTACTCACGCACATAGGGGGTCATGAAGTTCCTGCCCTGGCTCTTCCAGAAGCTCGCTGCTGTATCCTGCTGCATGTCAACACCTCCAACGTGTTGGCCGTGCCCCAGGAGATTGCAGTCTCGCTGGGGCATTCTTCTATTACATCTATTACAATAGCTGGTATACCCAAGATAGGCAATAGCTTTAATACAGATAGATGCTATGCACCAGAATTAATAAAGGACCATAGTTATCCCTACCCCCAGGTACTGCAGCCATTGGTACCGAGGAAGATAAGCGGTGCGTTAGAACCTAACCTCGTCGGTCTGGTGTACAGGTAGGACGGCAACTATCCTGTCCTCCTTTTCTGTCCTCGGCAAGCAGCGGGGAATATTACTTGTGTAGCTACAGCCATGTCACTACATGCATGCAAGCAGGAGCGGCCTAATAAAAACAGGCGGGGAGAACAAGGGAACGAGCCGGGGAGCTTCGGTATTAAAGATGTATGTATGTATGTCTCTCCTAATACTTATAAGTAAGTAAATCACGGGAATACTGAGGTCGGTTCCTCGTTACCTTAGTATGGGCAAACTACAACAACTGGAAGGTAGAGTATTTGGAGAACTACAAGTAATAGAACGTGGCGGCACATCAAACGGTAGAGCTTCCTGGCTGGTGGAATGCCCGCATGGTGAACGCTTCCCGGTTCGCTCAGATAAGCTGCTGCAAGGACTTAAGACCACCTGCGGACACAAAAACCCGAAGCTCTGTTCCATAGAGGGCTGCGGTAAACCACACGAAGCTCGTGGTTACTGCAATAAGCATTACAGCCGCTGGTACCAGCATGGCGACCCTCATACCGTCCTAAAGAGAGGCAGACCGAAGAAGGAGACTTTTGCCTGCTCAGTACCTGGTGATGACAGTCCAGCATATGCTCTTGGTCTCTGCGCCCTTCATTACAATCGGCAGAGAACCACCGGCTCAGTAGAGCTACAGCCCAGGGAACCTCGCTTCTGTGATGTAGAAGACTGCGATGAGAAGCACCGCTCTCTTGGTTACTGCGAGAAGCACTACTGGCGTGTACGTACATACGGTTCGCCGGAAGCCCCACCGTCAACGCAGCCTAAGTTTTGCTCTGTCGAAGACTGCGACAGTCCTCACAATGCCTTGGGTTTTTGCAACCTGCATTACACCCGCTACCGCAAGTGGGGTGATCCTCACTTTGTGCCGGAGCATCCTGGCTGGTTGGGCGATGACATCAACTACGAAGGAATCCACGCCAGAGTGGTCAGAGCTTTCGGCAAGGCTGCTGAACATGAGTGCCCCTGCGGGAAGACAGCCTCACACTGGTCTTACTCGAATGAGTGCCGTAAAGAGAAGACAGGCCCTGAAGGGCATGGTCGTGTTGTCGCCTGGTGCCCCCACGTTGACTGCTACGAAGCACTCTGTGTCTCCTGCCACAAGATCAAAGACCTTCAGAAGGCTGAGGTGGCAGCGTGAGAGATTCTCAAGGACTACTGCTTTACTGCCAGGAGGAAGAATGCACTAACGCTCATGCTGGCTTCGGTAAGTGCGGAACTCATGGCGGCTGGGAAGTGCATGGTGAAGAGCCAAGCGAACTACCAGTCAAGGTAGGAGGCGAAGGGATATGGGGATTCCTAGAGAGGACCGTCTACCCGATGCCTACTACCCCCGATGAATGGAATGCCTTGGGTAAACAGTTCCGCACATATCCGACACTGTGGGAACCAGTAGCAGATTACTGCTTCGATCAGGCAGGTTCTGTCCATCCAGTTCCAGGGCTGAATGAACAACTGGCTCATGCCAGGCTTATGAGTGACTACGAGATTGACCGGGACTTCAATGACTGCCTCCTACCTCTCGCAAGTGAGGACGATCAGGAGGTCTTGAAAGCTTATGCCGATGCTCGTAAAAATGCCCCTGGATGGTCTCCAAAACGCAATATCGGGAACAACCACAAATGGATTGACCCTGAAATCAAGAGAGCGGCCTAATTAGACCCCTCAGAGCCACGACGTTGCCTCAGATTGCTCAAAATAAGGGGTCTAAAAGCAGGTGGAACAATAGTCCATGCCCGTTGTTTTAGCCTCAGAATGGACAATCTGAAGCAACCTCGTCGGAGTGTCGATGAGCTACTGACACTCCTGTTCTTCGCCCCGGCAATCATCCTCCTGGTGCTGTAATGCCCTGCCCCACGCACCCTGATTCTGGGTCTCCCTCTGCTGAGCTTGTAGACCAGATACTCAAGTACATCGGCTGGAAGAACTACCGCATCCCCGAACGGATAATCACCTGTGAGGAATGTGCTGCCAGCTACATCGACAACAGAGCATTCAGATGGTGGCTAGCTCGCCACTATTGGGAATCGGTTGATTCGTAGTCCAATTGATGTCTAGGCGGTTTAGGTCCACTCCCCTAGCACCCTTCTTTCCTGGCTTGACGGTGATGGAGTCGATCACGTGACCGATGACCATTCTGCGCTCGTCCATGCTCCATGTATCCCAGCTACCAGGCCAGTCATTTATGATGGTCCGCTTCGGTTGAGCCGCCTGGCCCAGCTTCTCACGTAGTCCTTCTAATTGAGAGTCGATATCCTCTGTTACGGCCCTGTACTGAGCCTCGTCAATCAGGCCTCGTGAGAGGAAGTCAACCGCACCTTCGTTCCTCCTAGCTTCAAGGGCTTCTATCTCAGCAATGAGCGAGTCAATGGAATTGTCCTCGTCGCCCATTTCCGAGGTCGGCTCAAGAAAGAACGCTGACATCGTAATAAAGTTGGCTATCTCATCCTCGACCTTGGCCGAGATGGATAACCGTCCGCATCCGCCTTCAGGCTGTTTGTTGCACTTGTAGGCGTAGGAATCCTTACCTCGCTTCTGGTAGTACATAGATTCTCCACAGTGACCACATTTAAGGAAGCCGGTAAGAAGGTGTTTGGTTGGCTGACCCCGATTAGCTCCTGACTGTTGACGGGCCTTAGTGAGGGCCTGAACAGCCTCGTACTGGCTCCTAGTGAGGATAGGTTCCCATTCCCCATTGCCGACAACCTTGCCTCGGTGGACGTATTGCCCTGCAACGGTAGGCGAGAGGGTTGCTGACACTTTGCGGCTTCCCCACTTCCCACTACCTGAGGGTGGCGGTACACCGTCGTCATTGAGCTTCACGGCAATGGAGCGGTAGGACAGACCTGCGCGAACCTCAGAGGCGATACGCCGGACGATCTCGGCTTCCTCAGGGTTGATAACGAGCTTCCCGTCTTCCAGGTCGTATCCGTACCTTGGCTTGCCCTGCCATTCACCGTTAGATGCAGCCTCGTCACGCTGAGTCTTAACCCTGGCTGACTTCACGTCGGATTCGTATGAGTCCCATGCCACGATTGTCCTAGCCACAGCACGACCCTGGGGGGTTGATAGGTCTACCTGACCACTCATGACCGTGGCTATCTCGATAGAGAGCTTGTCGGCAAGGGAGATAAGCGGTTCGAGGTCTCGTGGATGGCGATACAGACGGGAAGGCTCGTAAGCAATGACTGCCTCAATCTCCCCATCTTCGATTGCCTTGAGTAGGGCAGTCCAGCCTTGACGGGGCTTCCCAGTCCATGCAGAGGAATCGTCATCCGAGTAAACGACGATATCTGTCCAGCCACGCTTTTCGGCTAGCCCCCTGCATAGCTTCTCTTGGCGGGCCACACCAATGCCTGGTTGTCCCTTGACATCAGATATTCGGACATAGATACCGCATCGCATCATGTCATTTTAGTAAAAGGGGAGGTATTAGTCAATTGGATCTACCCAGATACCTACCCCAGCTGCTCAGGGCCGACCTGGTGTCGGTCACGTCGGGTGCGATAAGGGTCGGTGATCGGGTTCCCGTGGTTCCCCGTGAGCTTCGCTGGAGGTTCCCGCCGTCACTCGCCGGTGAGCACAGCCGATGGATCCAGCATCCCTCCATTTGCGAGCGGCCAGAAACCACATAAGCAAGACTCGGCCGCGCAAACGAAACAATTGGATGTATCAACCGACCGACGACTCCGTGTAGCACGGCGTGCTACACTTGGTGGATGGCGAGAGAAATCACCCAACGAGAGCTCCGGAACGAGAGCGGGAAGATCATGCGTGAGCTCGATCGGGGGGAAAGCTTCATCGTGACGCGCAATGGGGTCCCGGTGGGAGAGCTCACCCCGCTTCATCGCCACCGTTTCCTTCGGGCCGAGCAGGCTCTCGCAGTATTCCGCAACGCTCCGTCAATCGACAGCGGCAGCTTCCGAGCCGATCTCGATGCCAACGCAGACCAAGACCCGACGCCACGTGCCTGATCATGAACGGGCGCCACGGGGGATTCTCGACACCTCAGTGCTACTCGACATGGAGAAGCTGGAACCCTCCCAGCTACCTCTCGAACTGGCGATAACCTCGATCACATTGGCCGAACTGTCCGCTGGGCCGCACGCAACCAATGACCCCGACGAGAAGAGTCGGCGGATGGATCGCCTGCAGAGAGCCGAAGCCGCCTTCGATCCGTTGCCCTTCGACACCGACGCCGCCCGTGCCTACGGCCGGATATTTGCCGCCGTCGTAACGTCGGGCCGGAAAGATCGGGGGCAGCGAGCCGTAGACCTTCTCGTTGCGGCCTCTGCGCTTTCTGCCGGCCTTCCACTATTCACCCGAAACGGCAAAGATTTCGACGCCCTGAGAGACCTGGTCGAGATCGTCGATGTGTAGCGGGTCGCTCCCGACTCGTTGCCTCCCCTGCGGCAGTGCAGCCGATGGATCCAGCATCCCTTATTTGCGAGCGGCCAGAAACCACATGAAGAAAAGAGCCATCGCCTCGCCGCTGGCGAATCCTGTTGCAACCCGCAGGTCCGGCCCGGGCCGGTAGACCGTCATCACGACCAGCGCCACGACCAGGCCTACCAGCCAGGCGAGCGCTAGTCGCGCCGTGCGGCCCTCTGCGACCAGGACCTGGCCCGCGATCTGCGCGGCTGCCGCCGCCATCACTCCGCCGGCAGCGAGGGCAGCCACTCCCCGGGCAGGTATGAACTCCTCGTTGTAGAGCAGGCCGACCACTTCCGGTCCGACGAACCAACCGACGACGGCACCGAGCAGAGCGAGACCTATGCCGACCGCGACCACCAACCCGGCGATGCGAGCAAGTCGCTGGCGATCGGTGCCACCCGTCAAACCGACGAGGTAGGGCAGGACTCTCCCCTGCAGGGCGAAAATGAGGGTGAGCGGAGCCCGGTAGAGGGTGAACGTGACAAAAATCACCGAGACCAGCGATGGGGAGGCTCCGAAGAGAGCGGCGGCGATGGGTGCCCCACCCAATAGGAGCTGGGATGAGGTGGATCCGCCGACATAACCGCCGAGAAAACGGGTTGCCGGAGCCGGAGTGGAATCCTGGTCGCCCTGATCCTTGCGCCACCACCGCATGCCGAGCACAGAGAACCCACCGAGCACCATTGCCCAACCCAACGACTCGGCCGTGGCGAACAATTGGATGGCGACGATCCCGGCGACGAGACGCACCGCGGTTTCGATGACAAGCACCCACCCGACGTCGGCAAAACGTCTCCGTCCTGCGAGAACCCCCTTTCCAAAGAACAACAATGCATACCCGATGACGAGCAGGGCGACCTGGATTACGTATTGCCAGCTCCCCTCGAACAACGATTCTCGGGTGACAGTGACGAAGAGGACTGCCACCACCGCAGCGGCCACCGCGAACCAGAGGCTGGACCGCACGGCGTTAGGGATGGCCTTGCGGTCGGAGGCAACCTCTCTCGTCACGTACTGCTCGATCGGGACCAGTGCAATGGTGGCGAGGATGAAGAAGGCGGTCCACAGCAGGCTGATCGGGGCAAAAGCTTCGGAGCCGATGGCGTTGGCGCCGATCACCTGGAAAAGATACGCGCCCACTGCTCCGATCAGGCCGCCGCTGATCATGAACGTGGTGCCCGGAGCGCGGAAACCGCGCGGATTCGCCTCGATCATCGTCTCTGTCATCTCGCCCCGCGACCAGTGAGGACGATCAGAAAAGACCTCGCCAGAACTCGCAGGTCGAAGACGGGAGACATGTGTTTGACGTAGTAGAGGTCGTAGGTCAGCTTTTCCATCGTGTCGGCATGATCATCGGCATATCCGTAGCTGACCTGAGCCCATCCGGTGACTCCGGGCCGGACCAAATGCCGGTGCTCGTAGAAAGGAATTTGCTTGCGGAAAGCCCGCACAAAGGTGATCTGTTCGGCCCTGGGCCCGACCAGGCTCATATCCCCCTTCAGCACGTTGACCAGCTGGGGGATCTCGTCGAGCCTTGATTTGCGGAGGAATCCGCCACCTCTGATGAATCTGCTGTCGTTCTCCTCGGCGAACCGGGGGCCGCCATCCTCGGCGTCGAGGTCCATCGTGCGGAATTTGAACATGGTGAAAGGCTGTCCCCCATGGCCGATGCGGCGCTGTTTGAAGATGGCCGGACCCGGTGATGCGACCTTCACATACGCCCAGACCAGAACTCCGAGAGAGAGCCAGAGCGGCGCGGTGATGATGGTGGCGGCTACGTCAAACACCCTCTTCCCCGGCAGCCACGGTGCCACTTCGAGGAGAGGGGCGGAGATTTCCCAGCCCTCCGCCAGGTGAACGAGGGGAACCCGCCCGACATGTTCCTCATAGACAGAGACGAAAGGTTTGACGGTGTATCCGGCGATGTCACACGAAGAGACGAACTGGGCGACCCGCTCGGATAAGACCGCCCGCAGGTCGATTGCAATGGTGACACTCCGATCGGGGAGTTCTATCTCTCCTTCGGTTCTCGGATCGAGCACCCAGACGATGTCGGCATGATCTGATGCCTCCAGATGCTTGACCAACTGTTTCTCGGCGGTGATCAGGCCGATCCGTTCCTGCCACGGGCGCCGCCGCCTCATCAGCCGGTGGGCACTTGCGAAGAGAAGCCACAAGAGGGAGACGCCGATGAAGAGCCGCCTGGAGAAGTAGAGAGATCTGATGAGGACCAGGCCCACCGCGGTGGTCGCCACCGTCAGCAACAAGATGGAGAGCATCCGGCCGTACGTAGGGCGCGGCACGCCGTGGGCCGACATCGACTCGGTCAACCAGGAGGCGAGGACCATCGAACCGGCCATGAGAAGAAGTAGGGGAATGACTTCCGTACCGGGTTGGCCCGTCCACGGCAGGAAAACGCCGAACACGTAGTACGAAGTCAGCGCGATCGCGACGGCCAACGAGAGGAGGTCCGCAGCTGCAACGGAAACCAGAAACCGTGAACGCATGGCGGGGATGGTAGGGAATCAGGCGCCTATGCGTCGGGTTCCACCAGCAGCCTGGCCAGTTCGAGCAGAGTCCTGACTCCCACTCCCGAGCCGCCTTTCACATGTTCACCCGCTGTCTCCCGCCAGCGCGCCGGCCCGGCGATGTCGAGATGGGCCCAGTCACCGTCGCCCGCATACTCGCTGAGGAAGAGGGCAGCGGCGATCGCCCCTCCGTAACGGTTCCCGGTGATGTTCTTGATGTCGGCGATGTTGGAGTCGAGATCCTTGCGGTAATCCTTGAACAGGGGCATTTCCCAGAAATACTCACCGGCGCGAGAGGCTGCCTTGAGGACCCTCTCTGCCGCATCGGGGCCCGACCCGAATACTGCTGCGATCTTCTCTCCGAGGGCGACCTTGGAAGCTCCGGTGAGGGTGGCCACATCGATGATCAGGTCGGGCTCATATCTCCGGACCACTCCGAGACCGTCGGCCAGGATCAGCCGGCCTTCGGCGTCGGTGTTGAGCACCTCGATGGTCGGGCCCTGAACGGGCCTGAGGACGTCGCCGGGACGGGTTGCGTTGCCGCCTATCGCGTTGTCCGTGAGGGGGATCACGGTGGTTATCCGCACTGGAATTTCCGCCCTGGCGATTGCGATGGTGGCCGCGGCGACGACCGCGGCACCAGTCATGTCGTCTTTCATCTCCTCCATGAAAGGTGCGGTCTTGATGGAAAGGCCGCCGGTGTCGAAGGTGATGCCTTTGCCGACCAATCCGAGATGTGTCGAGGCGTCATCGGGTTTGTAGGACATGACCATCAACACCGGAGGACGGTCCGATCCGGCGGCCACCCCGAGAAGCGCCCCCAGCTTCTCCGACTCGATTCTGGATCTGTCCCACACTTCGATCTCGATATCGGCATCGGCAGCCGCTGCGGAGATCATTTCCGCGATGTCCTGTGGCGATGTGTCCATCGCCGGGGTGTTGGTCCAATCCCGCGCCAGGTTGGTGGCGTCCGCCCCCACCAACGAGGAGGTGACGTCGTCTTCGTCGGCTCCGACCACGCCGACCGACACCAGCTTCGACTTACCTTCGTCCGACGTCTTGTAAGCCCGGTACTGGTAGCCACCCAGGACAAGTCCCTCGACGACAGCCCGGGTCGCACCGTCGATCGGGGCGAGGCCGAGCAGGCATGCCGCCTCACCCGTCTTGACCGCCCGGACCGCGTTACCGGTCGCGGCCCGAACCGACTCGAAGGTCGCCTCGTCACCCAACCCCGCGATCACAGCCACACCCTCCCGGTACGGGACGGTCAGTGTCTGGCCGGACTTGCCCTCAAACCCGGCAACTTCGAGTAGGCGTTCGTCCACCTCTTCGAGAACCGATTCCGAACCGGGCACCGGCTCGAGTCCTTTCAGGACACCGGCAATGACGGTGGCTTCGGGGGAGATCTCGCTCTCCTGGATTGCTCTGACTTCCACTCCTACGCTCCTTGTTTCAAGTCACTTATGCGAACGGGCCAAGGCCGATAGCCAATGCCCGACCAAGAAAGACCGCCCCTAGCGTGGTGAGAACTGCCAGGTATGACAAGCCGGTGGCGGCCATAACACCCGAATACGCCGGTTGTCGCAATGCTCCGAGGACGCCGAACATCAACACGATCGAAGTGGCCACCAGCATCCAGAACGCCCATTGGCCACCACCGGAAGGGAAACCGATGCCAACCCGGAGCACGACAGTGTCGACAAAAAGCCCGACAATCGCCACAACGGCGAGGGACCTCAACGCCCAGCGCGGCATCCGGGGATCAACCAGATACCAGTGCCCGAGCGCCATCTCGCCGGTCACCCCGCCCAGGGCCAGCGCCGCCGAGAGGGTGGGGATCATCCCGCCGAGCAGGGAGCCCTCGACGACAAGGCTGAGCCCGCCGGCGAGCAACAGCAGCCCGGCAAAAGAGTGGTTACGCGCCCAGAGCAGCGCCAGGCCCACAAGCAGAATTCCGCACCTTGCCCACCACGCCGACTCGGCGAGGGCGGCTGGCAGGCCGATCAGGAGAGCCACTCCCGCGGCCAGCCAGGTGTAGCCGGGACCGACAATCCGCGACAGTGAGACGAACGCCACCGACAGCGCCAGACCCGCACTCCAGGAGAGCAACACAAAGGTTGGATCGG
>JBBDHT010000002.1:0-9371 GCA_040880765.1 Acidimicrobiia bacterium
CAGCGCAGCCGACTTCATCGACCTGTCAGAGGGGGCCCAGACCCTATTCATCTAGCTGATGGAGGGTGCAGGAGGACCTTCCCTGTGGTCTTCCTCGCCTCCAGGGCGATGTGGGCCTCACCGGCGTGTGCGAGGTCGTAGTCGTCGCCGATCCTGACTTCGAGCTCGCCGGAGGTGACCCAATCGAAAAGCTGGTCGACCCGTCGCATCAAATCGTCGCGGGTTTGCAGGTAATCAGCCAATGTGGGGCGGGTGACAAACAGCGATACTTTCTTCGACAGGAGGAGAGGGGAGATCTCGGGGACCGGGCCGGAGGCATTGCCGAAGCTGACCAGCAGCCCGCGGGGGCGGAGAACATCGAGGCCCCTCATGAATGTTGCCGCGCCGACGCCGTCATACACGACGTCGACCCCGTGCGCTCCGACCAGGCGCTCCGTTTCGGTGGCGAAGTCGACATCGCGGTAGAGGATCACATCCGACGCTCCTGCCGCCGTGCTCAGCTCCGCCTTGTCCGGGGTCCCTACGGTTGTGATCACGCGGGCACCTTTGATCCGGGCGATCTGGGTGAGGAGCAGACCGACTCCTCCTGCTCCGGCGTGGATGAGACAGGTCGTTTCTGAGTCGAGGGGGTAGGTGTCTGTTGCCAGATAGTGGGCGGTGAGCCCCTGGAGCAGCAGAGCCGCCGCGGTCTGGGCGGAGATGTTGTCCGGTACTGGGATGGCGCGCCCGGCAGGTATCGCCACCCGCTCGGCGTAGCTACCCATCCCGCTCACCCAGGCGACCCGGTCGCCGACGGCGAGGTCGGTCACTGCCGGGCCAGCTTCCTTCACGACCCCCGAGCCTTCGAGGCCGGGGATGAAAGGCAGCCCGACGTCGTAGAGGCCGGTGCGGTGGTAGGTGTCGATGAAGTTGACCCCTGCCGACTCGATCTCGACCACGACCTCGTCTTCGCCCGGGGAAGGATCGGGGTGGTCGCGGTACTCGAGCTTCTCCGGCCCGCCCAACTCCGAGACGACAATCGCTTTCACCGGGTCACCTCCCACCCGCGCGATTTGAGTTCGTCCTCCAACACACTATCGGGGATATGGGACAGATCGTAGAGGGGCCGGTCGACACCAAGACAACGCTCGACCGGGTCGCGCAGGGTCCGTGCCCAGGCCTTGCCTTTGGCATCTGCCTCGAGAGACAGTGTGCCGTCGGGGTTGACGGTGAAGACCGAAGCCGAGATCTGCGGATTGCCGCGCGACCCGCGCTCGCCGTAGACGAGCAAAACCGAGCCGGCGGGCACATCCTGGATGCCGCCGGTGGCGATGAACTCCCCCTCGAAAGCCCACCCGGAGCTCTTGTTGGTGTCAACGGAGTGAATGATTTTGGCCCAATTCTTGTGCCGCTCATCTCCCGCCAGGGGGACCTCGACGGCAACCAAAACCGCGTCTTCCATACTGTTGAGGCTAACGCTGTTCTGCGTTTCTGACCATCGTTCCGGTCTCAGCGATCTCGCCGCCGTATGCAATTCCTCCCCGAGAGGCGCATATGAGCGCTTCGAGTCATTTACGCTTGGCCCATGGCCACACTCCGCCTTTTTGCCAACCTGCGCGAGATCGCAGGCGAGACGCAGGTCGAGATCGACGCTGCCACGGTCGGCGAGGTGGTCGACAGTGCCGTGGAACGATACGGCCAGGAGTTCGGCCGCGGGGTCGAGAGCGCACGGGTCTGGATCAACGGTGACCCCGCCTCAGCGGACACTCCGGTGGGCGCGACCGATGAGGTGGTGCTGTTGCCACCGGTGTCAGGAGGAGCACAGGCGGCCGCGGCGATAACCCCGGCGGATTTCATAGGTTTCCTTCCGCTTGCGCTGATCATTCTCGCCTTTCTCGCCAACCTGGCTGGTCAGGCGATTTGGGGGGCATTCCTGGTTCTCGCGGTGGCGATCTGGGCCGTCGACGTGAGCTCGGCGTTCAGGGTACGAGGCCGCGAGCTCCCGGCGCTCCCGATTGTCGTCACCTCCACCGGCGCAGTTATCGCTGCCCACACAATGGGTTCGGCGGGCTACGGGATCACCATCGCGATCGCAGTTCTGGTGGGGATCGGGTGGGCTGTCGCCTTTGTTGTATACCGCGAGGTCGACACCTACAGCCCGATGTTCCTCACATCTTTGATCGGAGGTTTGGCTGCGGCTTCCCTCATCCTCTCCCGGTCTGCGTTCAGCCCGAGCGACCGGGCTGTGGACGTCTTTATCGTCTCCGTCGCCGTCGCGGTGGCTCTCGGCGCCCTCGCCATCCGCATGCAGCACCTACCGCTGCTCGACCCGTTTTCGGTGATGGCGCTGGGGGCTATTTTGGCCGCGGTCGCCGCCGCAGCCTTCTGGGACCTCGATGTAGTCGGGTATCTGCTCGTCGGCCTGGGAGTTGCGGTGAGCCTGGTGGCCGGGCGGGGCCTGAGCTCGATGCTCAGGCTGGGCCGGGTCAGCCTCACCGAGATATCCCCGGGAGCGGTTGCTTCTCTAGACGGGGTGCTCCTCGCCGCGGCTATCTACTATCCGCTGATACGGATCATCCTCTGACACCGGAGGACTCGGGTCAGCGAGATTCGCTCGACGCCCGTCGCATCTCCAAGCGCGCCTGACCGCGATGCCGGACTCGCTTCTCTCCCGGATTCCCGTCGCCATCGCGGCGCCGGCCGCCGTCTTGGCAGGCGGAGTCCTCGGCTCCGCCCTGCGAGCGGGGGTCGGTCTGGCGATACCGCCCTCTCCCGGGGCGGTCCCGGTGGCGACTCTTGCCGTGAACGTTTTCGGCTCCTTTGCCCTCGGCTTCTACCTGACGCGCCGCGAGCGGGCTGTTGTTTCTAGATTCTCGTTGCAGTTCTGGGCGATCGGTGTGCTGGGCTCGTTGACCACTTTCTCCACGTTCAGCTACGAGGTCTTTGTGCTCGTCGAAGCAGGATCCATGGCCACCGCGCTTGTCTACGGGTTTGTCTCGACCGTTGGCGGCCTGATGGCGGCGGTGGTCGGCAGCCGCATTGGCGAGGCCTGGCGATGACGGTTCTCATCGGTGCAGTTGCGGGATCGCTGGGGGCAGTTGCCCGCTACCTTGTTTCCGGGGCGATCCAGACGAGGACCCGATCGGCAATGCCTCTCGGTACTGCTGCGGTGAACCTCGTCGGAGCGTTCATCGTCGGGCTGGTCATCGGCGTCGACACGACACCAACCGGATGGCTGCTGGCGGTATCCGGCTTCGCGGCTGGATTCACAACCTTCTCGACGTGGATGGTGGAAACCGCCCGTCTCGGCTTGTTTCCCCGACCGTCGGCCCGGGCGGTGGTGAACCTGGTCGTGATGACGGTGCTGGGGATCGCATGCATCGCGATCGGGTATTACGTTACGAACTGAAGGAGACTATTCATGGAAAACGAGTCTGAAAAGAGGCTGCTCCGGATCTTCATTGGAGAGGCGGATTTCTATGAAGGACGTCCTCTCTACCAGGCGATCGTTGAAACCCTTCGAAGCGAAGGGATCGCCGGGGCCACGGTGTTGCGTGGTGTCGAGGGATTCGGCAAGTCGAGTCTGTTGCACACCGCAAACGTCCTCCGGCTGTCGGAGGACCTGCCCATGTTGATCGAATGTGTCGATACGGCCGACAGAATCGAGCACATTCTGCCTGTGCTCGACGACATGATCGAAGACGGACTGGTCACCATCCAGGATGTCGAGGTCCGCGTCTATCGAGGCGGCGGCAAATGACGTCCCACAGATGACTTCAGCAAACGACTGACAGGAAGTACCATCGTCGGGGCATGGCAGTTGAGAAATCAAACCTGCGCGCCCTGCTGGTAGTTCTGGCCCTCGTACTGGTTGCCGGACTGATCCCACAGGCCACCCAAGCAGTCACCAAATCACAGGTAGACAACGCTTGTTCTGATTCGCGTGCCCAACTCGAGGAATATCGGGCAGCCCAGAGCGAGTTCGAAGACGCCGCACTCGAATACGAGCGGGCACTTCTCGAGGTCGCCAAGGTCGTCGACAAACAGGAACGAGTCGAGGGCTCCGTCCAGTCCCACAGCACCGAGCTCGAGACGATGCAGGACCTATTCGAGCAGCAGGCCGTAGAGCTCTACATGAGGGGCGGGTTCTCCAACCCCGGGATAATCCTCTCGGCGTCGTCAGTCGACGAAGTCATCACGACTTCAGGGTTCCTCACGTCGGTCGCGACCGGCGGCCAGTCATCCATCGACGAGTATCTCGCAGCACGCAGCGAGCTCAACCGCTTCCAGGAAGACCTCGACGCGACAAAGCTGGAGCTGCAGGACGCCGAGGCCGTTGCTCTGGCAGTGAAGGACCGCCAGGAATCGGCGATGGCTGCCGAACAGAGTGCATACGCCAAGCTGAGCGGCAGGTGCAAAGACCTCCAGGTGACTTACGACAGGGAGCAGGCCGAGGCCAGAGCGAGAGCGGCCCAACGCGCTTCAGGTTCGGTACAGGTGGGCTCGTTCATCTGTCCGTTCACGCCCGGCCGCACCTCGTTCATCGACTCCTGGGGCTTTCCCCGATCCGGCGGTCGCACCCACAAGGGTGTCGACATGTTCGCTGCGTGGAATGAGCCCATGTACGCGGTTGCAGCCGGCACGGTGAGCCTCGGAAACAGCGGGCTCGGAGGCCGGACGGTCTGGCTCACGGCAAACAACGGTGTCGCCTATTACTACGCCCACCTCTCGAGTTTCAACGTCTCGAGCGGCCAATCCGTGGGTCAGGGAGCGACCATCGGTTTCAACGGGGACACTGGCAACGCCGTCGGAGGCAGTCCGCATCTCCACTTCGAAATCCATCCCGGGGGACGTGGCTCGCCCGCAGTCAACCCGTATCCAACGGTGGCCGGAGCGTGCAAGTAACCTGTGACTGTGAAAGACAGCCGACGACGCATAGACCGAGTACTCCAACCCGAGTTCGTATCTGATCTCGACCAGATCGACTTGCCCGAACTGCGGGAGCGGAGAGACACCACCGAAGACGTCGAGAACCAGGTCTCGTTCTATCGCCGGCTTCTCCACGGTCGAATGGACCTCCTCGACTTCGAGCTCCGCCGGAGGACCGGCACCGAGGAGCGCACCCTCCTCGAGGCCCTTCCTGAGATCCTCGCCAAGGGGATGATCCTGGGCAACGAGCCGACGCTGCGCTACATCGAAGTGATGCCCCCGCTGCCCGAGTCGACGGGCAAGCGGCTGATCGACAAGATCATGGACGACGGAGTGCTCGCCCGGTTGCCCGAGCTCAGCGACGACGAGATCACCGAGGCGCTCGACGAACTGCGCGAGTTCGAATCCCAACTCTCCGTGCAACGTAAGCAGCTGTTCCTGGTCATCGATCAGATCCAGGAAGAGATCATCGGGCGTTACCGAAGCCAGCACGACACCCCAACCACCGCCGGCTGACTGGCTGGTGGTGTGATCTTGCCGGCGACCCCCTCGGGCGGTCCTGAACACAGCCAGAACGTGACCGACGGGCCATTGGCCGTGAGGATACGTTCCGGCGTCGTCGAGACCACCCACCACGGAGCAGTGGCCGTCGCGGACAGGTCAGGCGAGCTGGTTGCCCGTTACGGCGAAATCGACAATGTCTTCTTTCTGAGATCGTCGGCCAAGCCGTTCCAGGCCCTGATCGCCCAGGAGTCAGGTGCCGAGCTCAGCCGACAACAGATCGCAGTTGCCTGCGCCTCCCACGATGGCGACCCTGTCCATATCTCCATCGTCGGCCAGATGCTCGCAGAGGTGGGTTTGGACGAATCTGCCCTGCGCTGTCCCCCTGCATTCCCAATCGGAGAGCGCGCCCGCGATCTGGTGACCGGCCTCGACACCGCACCAAGAGAGATCTGGCACAACTGCTCAGGCAAACACGCGGCGTGGCTGCGGTCTTGTGTCGCCAACTCCTGGCCCCTGGAGACCTACCTCGATCCGGACCATCCCTTGCAGGCCCGCATCCGCCGACTGGTCAGTGAGTTGGGTGACTTCCCGGTCGACCCGGTGGGGGTCGACGGGTGTGGCGCCCCGGTCCTCCGGACCACTGTGAGGGCGATGGCGTCGATGTTTGCCGCGCTCGCTGTGGAGGAGCGTTTGGCCGGGGTGTTCGCCGCGATGCACAACTACCCCGCTCTGGTCTCCGGCACGGGTCACGGCGACGCCCTGATTGCGACCGCCATGTATGCAGCTGCCAAGCGCGGCGCCGCTGGTTGTGTTGGTGTTGCGGTCAAGGATCAGTTTGGTGTTGCCGCCAAGGCGTGGGACGGCATCGGTCAGGTCGCCGAGATGGCCGCTGCCCACGCTCTCGATGCAGTCAGCCCGATGGTTCCTGCCGCTCTGACGGCTCTGGAGTCGGTGATGACGCCGCCGGTCCTCGGGCGCGGCGAGGTCGTGGGTCATTTCGAGTCGAGGCTGGAACTGTGACTGCCACCGGACGGGCCTGGGTTTTCCCCGACGCCAAGCCTTACGACGACCACGTCGGCCCGTTCCCGGGCGAGGAGTTTGTGATGGCCTGGATGGAGTCTGTCGGCAGCGGCAGTCCGGTCCAGGCTGCAGCGCCGGGGGCGTTTCTGCCTCTCGTGGCCGCCGACGGGACAGTGACCATCGCCGGTGAGCCCAGTCTCACCGACTATCACAGCCCTCTCGGCGCCGATCCGGGCAGCCTCATCCCCCAGCTTCTCGAGATCAGGGAGTCTGCCGCCGCGGTTGTACTCGACTCGCTGCCCCTCGAATCGACCCGGGCCCTGGAGAAGGCTTTCGGCGAAACCGGCACCGAGACCGAAGTCGAGGAGGGCGAGGCGACTGCAGTGGTCGTCGTCGAAGGTGACTATCTCGATGGGCTGTCCAAGAAACAACGCCACGAGGTCCGACGCAAGCACCGTCGGTTCTCGGAGATGGTGGGTGTCCCCGACCTCGAGGTGTGCGACGACCGGGAGCAGGCGATGGACCGGTTTGTGGAGTTGCACAGGCAGTCGGACGGTGACAAAGGGGAGTTCCTGACCGCCGGGATGGAGGAATTCTTCCGGCGCCTCTACTCGAGCCCCGGGTGGGAGATCGCGGAGTTGCGGGCGGGTAGCCGTGTGGCCGCCTCACTTTTCGGGTACAGGGAGAGCGATGCCTACTACCTGTACAACAGCGCATACAACCCTGAATATCGGGAAGCATCCCCGGGAGTTGTGGCGTTGTATATGTTGATCGAGCATCTGGTCGTCTCAGATTGCCGTCGCATCGACCTGCTCAAAGGAGACGAGATCTACAAGTTCCGCATGGGGGCGACCGCCCGCCCTCTTCACAGGATTTCTTTCTGATGCAACGGATTGCCCTGCTCACCGTCCATACCTGTCCTCTGCTTCAGCCGGGGTCGGGATGGGCAGGCGGGATGAATGTCTACGTCGACGAACTGGCGCGCGCTCTGGCCAGGGAGGGCGTGCGGGTCGACATCTTCACCCGCAGACACTCCAGGGAGGTTCCGGCAACTGTCACGGTCGACAAAGGAGTTGTGCTCCACCACGTCGACGCCGGACCACCCCGGGAGATGGACCCGCAAAGACTCCTCCGCTTCATGGGCGTCTTCACCGACCACGTGATCGATGAGCTGAAGTTCCTCCCCGACGTCTCACTGATTCATTCTCACTACTGGCTATCGGGCTGGGCAGGGTTGCGGATCCGCTCGGCCACTGGACTCCCGCAGATCCACAGTTTTCACACCCTCGGCCGGGTCAAGGACCTGCAGCGGACACCGGGGAGCGCACCAACCCGCGTCAGCCGGCTCGCCACCGAGAAGGAGGTGATCGCCGGCGTCGACAGGATCATCGCCTCGACCGAGACGGAGAAAGCCGACCTCGTCGAGCACTACGGCGCAGCCCCGGAAAAGGTATGTGTCGCAGCTCCTGGAGTCGACCATGATCTATTCACTCCCGGGCTGAAAGGGGCGGCACGGATGCGGATGGGATGGCCCGACGTCCCGACTGTCCTCTTTGTGGGTCGGATCCAATCGTTGAAGGGGCCCGACGTCGCCCTCGAGGCCTTTATCCGGATCGTGGAGACGATACCCAGCGCCCGCCTCGTGATGGTGGGCGCACCTTCCGGCCCCGAAGGCCGCCGCGATCTCGCCGCTCTGCAGCGGCTCGTCAAGGAGCGAAACCTCGTTGACAGTGTCACCTTCGCCGACCCTGTCCCGCACGCGCAGATGGCGGATGTTTACCGCGCCTCAGATGTCGTGTTGGTTCCTTCCCGCTCCGAGTCGTTCGGCCTGGTCGCCGCCGAAGCGCAGGCATCCGGGGTTCCGGTGGTGGCGGCCAACACCGGCGGGCTTGCCCATGTCGTGCCCGAGGGATCGGGCGGGATCACAGTCAATGGGTGGGACCCCGACGACTGGGCTTCGGCGATCGCCACCATCCTCACCGACGGCGGATTCGCCGGGAGGTTGTCGGATGCCGGGCCACGGCACGCCGAGGGGTTCTCGTGGGAGAGGGCCGTGGAGAGAATCCTCGAGATCTATCGGGTGGTCAGTTGATAGAAGTTCTCACCGCGCGGATCGCCGCCTGGCTCGACGACCCGGAGTCGGATGTCGAGTACTCCGAAGAGCTGGAGGGTCGATGGGCGGTGCGGATGCGGCAACGGACGCGAGATGCCACCACAGTCTGGTTCCACCCCGGGGAGCGAAGCCTTGTTTACGAGGCATACGTCCTGCCCGTGCCGGAGGGGGCAACCGGCGTCTACCAGAACGCCCTGGCCAGGAACCAGCGCGCCTGGCGAGCCTTCTTTGCCCTCGATAGCGAAGGAGGTCTCGTGCTCCGCGGCCGGCTTCCGGCAGCCCGTGTCACCCATGAGGAGCTCGACTTGGTCCTCGGTGAGATCTACGAGACTGTCGAAGTCACGTTCCGGCCGCTGCTCCAGATGCTTCGCGAAAAATCGGTTTAGAAACTTGTGAACACACCCGTGTGGACAACCCCTGTGGAAAACCCCGATTTCTGTTGATAAGGACGACTCTGGGTGGAATTTCCAGGCGGTTTTCGCAAGTTAACGATACACAGCGATAGTCAAGAACCCGGACAGGGCTATTGAAACCGTGCCGCCGCAGACCTACATTCGCACCAACGCCCGAGAGGCGAGCCGGAGAACGATCCGTTCGGGGAAGTGCGGTGAAGGCTTTGGAGGGTCACTCGGGCGTTACTCTTTTCCCCGATCGTCTCCCACCGGAGCGCAGCGACAGGGGGAGTACCGGCGACGGAGGAGCCGGGGAGGGGGGCTCGTACTCACCAACGTTGCTTGGGTCGCGTCTGCTCTGATCTTGGGGAGTTTCAAGCCCCCTTACCTCCGCCCTCCTTCGTCGGGCGCAGGTACCTTTCCCCCGTTCGGCT
>JBBDHT010000003.1:0-9186 GCA_040880765.1 Acidimicrobiia bacterium
CGTTCGTCGAGGATCGAGTCCACCGCACCGCTGAGGGGCTCGCCGCCGATCGGGTCGTCGATCCGGTACAGGTTCGACCAGCCCCGAGCAATCTCCGGGGGCAGCGTGTTCTGGAGTTCGGAGATGCCCGTGTCGGGAAACAGTTGGCTGTAGAGAAGCCCGATCGGACTTCCGTAGGTGAGAAGGCCCGACGGCATTCCCTTGCCGGTCAATGAGGCATGGTGGGTGGCCACCGCCGCGATCACCGACCCCTGGGAGTGTGCGGCGAGGACCTCTATGTCACCGGCTTCGATATGGTCCCGCAACGCGGTAACCACCTTTGGACCGTAGGCAGGCGGCGCCAGCGGGTGGAACCAACGGGGCCAGAAGGAGGCCACATCCCAGATGACACCGACCTTACGGCTCGAGGCCCCCTGACGATAGGCACCGAGCACGCTGCGCCCGATGGCGAAGATCGGGGCGACGAAGATCAGAGTCCGGGAGAGCGGAAGGGCCAGCAGGTAATCTCTCGGAGCGACCGATCCGATCGCTGGGTCGGCCATGCCGGTCCACACGACCACAGCCGCGCTCACCGCGAGCACTCCGGCGATCAATGGCTTGTAGTTCCAGATCCTCAAAGCCACAAGCAAGAGAAGAGCGGCGAGCAGGCCGATTACGGCCAGGTCTGCACCGGCGAACCCGGTCAAGGCGTCAGGCTGGCAGATACCGCTCGTCCGAAGACACGCCTGGAAGACAGCAACCGACCCGGCTGCCAGCCCGAATATCGCTGCGGCTGTGAGGAGAAGCTTCGACCGTCGCGTGATCCGGGTCAGGAGCCTGCTGACCAGGCCCGTGCCGCTCAGCTCCGGTGGTCCTGAGAAAGTGAGCAAGACCGCCACCAGCGAGACCAACAGCACAAAGACGAGGGAGGCCGGCAGCACCCACGCTCCACCATTGGCAACGAGGTTCTCGTCGAGGGAGAGCACGTCTTCGGCGATCAACCCGGCGCCGACGCCGAACGCTCCGCCGAGGAACGTGGCGATGGTCAACGAACCGATCCCGGGGATTCCGGCGATGATGCTCAAGCCTGCAGTTACCCCCAGAGCGATGGCGATGTGGAGTGTGCTCCGGTGCACCGCGTCAACATCGGGAACTGCTTCGGATAGAACGAACACCGCCACCGCGGCAAGGGCAACACCCAACGCCGCGGTGCTGATCCATGCAGTGACTGCGAGGACAAGGCGATTCCTCGGCGCCGCGGCGGTGAACACGATTAGCAGCGCACTCAGCCCCAGGCCGGCGACTGCCATCCATCTCATCGGATCGGAGTCGACGATGCCGGCGAGGATCAGGGAAACGACGAACTGCCCGGTCGCATAGTGGACCCGCCTGAGCCGGTGAACGATCGGATGGACCCGCCACATCACAGTGTCGGTGACCCTCGCCCCGGCAGGGTCGTCCCAGATCCCGGGCAGGTCCTCTTCGTGGTCGGGCTTCATCGCCGAGACCCTGGTGGAGAAGAGCAGCTCGAAGCGACGCTTATAGGTGAGTGGGGCGAAATGCGATTGGGTGGAAAGGCGCAACACGAGCGCCCCGAAAACGAGCACGTAACCCAAAGCGGTCGCCGCGCGCACGGTTGCCAGTGCCGGTGTACTCCAGGCGTGGCCGGTTGCATAGAGCAGAGGGACCGCAACCAGCAGATATCCCATCTGGGCCACGCCGAGGGCAGTCAGGGCAAGGCCGGCGAGACGGATCACCGACCGGTGCAGTCCCGATCTCCGGCGTGCCATCCAGCCGGCCACGTTGGCGAAAGCGAACGGTGCGAGCAGGATCCACAGCGACGTCAGCCAATGGCCCGTCGTGAGGCTTCCCCAGTGGAACGCCTCGGTGTTGTATGGCCGCCCCGAACTGTGGGTGAATTCGAGACTGGGTCGCTTGCGGAAGATGCGGGCGAACTCGTCGGCGTCCCGTGGCACCGGGTCGGTGTAGAGCATATCGCGCGGCGGCGTTCCGGAAACCCCGTGCACCCTTACTTCGTTGATCGGATCCATATGCCCCTTCGCTGGTCCGAACTTACTCTCCGGGGCCGACAGATTCCGGTCGATGGTTGTATCAGGCTCTTTGGCTAATCGGAAGCAGGCGGGAGTCGGCCAGCGCAGCGGTTCGATGGCCCACCCCCTTCAAGTACTCAGGGTCCGTGGCAAAGGAGCGAAAGGCCTCTGCGCTTCGATGGCGCACGAGCAGGACCGAGTGCCACTCCTCGCCGACAGGGCCGATGAAAAACGGGTGGGAATTGCCGTGGAACAAGACCTCCCCACCCGCAGCCTGAAGGATCGGAAGCGTATGCATCGAATACAAGCCGTACGCCTGTTTCCCGGTAACTGGTGACGGTGGGGCGAGATCGGGATGCGCTGAATAGTCGGCGATGTCCCGGAAGCAAAGCAAGTTGAGCATGACGATGGGGCCCTTAGGCGGATTGGCAAAAAATGCTGTTCCGGCTTCCTGGCTGGGTTCAATATGCATCCCGGGAGGCTAACCCGGGTGGCCGGGATTGCCCCCGGGTCTTGTGAAAGATTTCCAATCGCTACATTCAGGGTCATGGAAGAAGAAAGAATCGCCCTGTTCATCGACTTCGAGAACCTGGCGATAGGTGCAAGAGAAGCGCTCAACGGGATGGTTTTCGATTTCGAGCCCATCGCCAACGCCCTGGCCGAGCGGGGGCGGGTGGTCGCCCGGAAGGCATATGCGGACTGGACGATGTTCGAAGGCGCCCGCCAGGCTATGACACGAAGCCATGTCGAATTGATCGAGATACCACAGCGGATGGGTGCCGCCCGAAAGAACGCTGCGGACATAAAGCTGGTTGTTGACGCCATCGAGCTGGCCTTCGAGCGCGACTACGTGACCACATTTGTCATCTGCACCGGCGATAGCGACTTCACTCCTCTGGTACACAAGCTCCGGGAATTGAACAAGAAAGTGATCGGAGTTGGGGTCAAAGCCTCTACATCGGCGTTGCTTCCCCCGGCGTGTGACGAGTTCTTGTTCTACGAGAACCTCGAGGGAGTCGAGCCCGGCCGCCCCAAGGGCGGTTCCCAACCTCAACCAGAAGCGAACGGCGACGCCAAGCCCGAACTCGAGTCACTGATCACCACGACTCTGGCCGGCCTCAGCCGATCCAGTGGCGGTGAGGTGTTGGCTTCGTCTTTGAAGCGAGCAATGCTGCGCAAGGACTCGACCTTCTCCGAGACAGATCATGGTTACCGGGCTTTCGGGGAGCTGTTGCGCGACCTCGAGTCGCACGGTGTGATCGAGCTGTCGGAGGGACCAGGGCGTGGCGACCCTGTGGTGCAATTCCCCTCCGAGGCCGGTGGCGAGGATCAGGCTTTCGATCTGCTCGCCCGTGTGGTCAAGGACCTGTCCAGAGGGAACGGCCAGGTTTTCCTATCCGGGCTCAAGAACCAACTCCGCAAGCAAAACCCGGAATTCTCCGAGAAGAAGTTCGGCTTCGGAGGATTCCTCCAGTTCTGCAAGGGAGCAGCGCGTCGCGGAGTGATCGAGCTCGATTGGGATGAATCCGCCGAGGACTACCTGGTCACCCCGGCATAAAGACCGATGTCTCTCTTTCACACTGATCACGAGCCGATCTCGGTGGAGACCGTGAGCGTCCTGGCGTGATCTATCTCAATGCGGCGGACACGAGGGAAAGTCTTCCCATGCCCGATGCGATCGAGGCAATGCGGGTGGCATTCACCGAGGAATCGGAGACCCCACTCCGGATTCCACTCGGTGGGTCGATGTTCATGCCCGGCAGAGTCGGGGATGTGACGGCGATCAAGGTGGTGTCGACCGTTCCAGGCAATCCCGTGGGGCTCGTGGCTGTCTTCGGCGCCGACGGGAATCCGCTGGGTATCGTTGATGGGATCACGCTGACGGCGATCCGAACCGGCGCCGTTGCCGGCCTGGCCACGGATGTTCTCGCTCCCGATTCGGCTTCCACGCTGGCCATGTTGGGCTCCGGGGCTATGGCCTTCGACCAGATCGAGGCGGTGCGCTCGGTGAGGGAAATCGAGCGGATACTGGTCTGGTCTCGCAACCGAGCGAACGCCGAAAGGCTCGCCGAGCGCGTTGGAGGAGAGGCAGTGGACCGGGCCGACGATGCAGTTCGCGAAGCAGAGGTCATCTCTTGTGCCACTCCGGCAACCCGGCCCCTGTTCGACCCCGATTTGGTGAGGGAGGGCGCCCACATCAACGCGGTCGGTGCCTTCCGGCCGGACATGGTCGAGGTCGATCGGGTTGCGGTGGAGCGGGCGTATGTCGTGGTCGACGACTACGACGCCGCTGCTGCCGAAGCGGGAGATCTCATCCAGGCCGGGCGAACCCCCAACGCCTCGCTCCGGGAGGTGCTCGCCGGTTCCCACCCTGCCATTGGCGAAGACCTGACGCTCTTCAAGAGTGTGGGCGTCGCCGCGCAGGACGTGACCGCAGGACACGCCGCCCTGGTCAATGCGAAAGCCGCCGGTCGGGGCGTAGAACTCAGTCTCTAGGCTGGCCGCACAGCCGGTAGGGTCGGCACCATGACTGTGATTAGCTCGATCTCTTTGTTCGTGTTGGCTGCCATCGCTGAGATCGGTGGTGCTTATCTGGTGTGGCTTGGCGTCCGTGAGCGGCGCGGGTTGCTCTTCGTCCTCGCAGGCGTCCTCGCCCTGGGCGTGTACGGGCTGGTAGCGACGTTCCAGCCCAGCCCGCACTTCGGTCGGATCCTGGCCGCGTACGGGGGAATCTTCGTGGCCGGATCCCTCACCTGGGGTGTGATCTTCGATGGTTTCCGCCCCGATCGTTTCGACATCGCCGGTGCGGCTCTGTGCCTGATCGGAGTGGCGGTGATCATGTACGCGCCGCGCGTTACGGGTTGAGTTCCGTCACTCCACCGACTCCCGGAGTCTCTGCAGGACAGTCCAGGTTCTCAGGCCGATTTCCTGAGTCGGTTTGCACTGTGCACCGGGGTTCGGTTTCCGAACCCTCCTGCGCTGTGCAATCAGGCGGTGTCGGGGAGGCACCAGTCGATCGGTTCCCGGCCTGCCTCATCGAGGGCTGCGTTGGCGCGGGAGAATGGACGGCTCCCGAAAAAGCCACGGTGGGCGGACAGGGGAGATGGGTGGGGTGATTCGATGACGGTGTGCCGGCTGGTATCGACCAGATCCTTCTTCCGGCGCGCCGAAGACCCCCACAGGATGAAGACAACCCGCTCCGGCTTCTCGTTGACCCGGTGGATGACCTCGTCGGTGAAGGTCTCCCAGCCCTTCTTCTGATGACTCGCGGCTTGCCGGGCGCGAACGGTGAGGGTGGCATTGAGCAGCAGCACACCCTGACGCGCCCAGTGCTCCAGAGAACCGTGGCCGGGAGCGGGGCACCCCAGGTCGGACTCGAGCTCCTGGTGGATGTTGAGCAGAGACGGGGGAGGGGCGACACCGGGCCGGACCGAGAAACAAAGCCCGTGGGCTTGGCCGGGGCCGTGATACGGGTCCTGGCCCAGGATCATTGCCTTGACAGACGAATGGGGGGTCATGTGCAAGGCGGCAAAAACCTCCGGTTCCGGGGGATAGACGGGGTAACGTTCCCTCTCGGCCCTGACGAAAGCCATCAGTTCGGCCCAGTAGGGTTTGGCCAGCTCGTCAACCAGCAGCGGGTTCCAGTCGGTCCTTGGTGCCACGGCACGATGCTACGGCGACTGGCAGATATCTTTCAAAGAGCAGATCCGTCCCCAGGAATCGTCCTGATGGGCGTAATGTCGCCTTCGCCCCCAATTACCGTCACCCCTCATGACCGGCCCGCTCGACAAAATCAAGAAGCTACCGGCCGTCGGCACTCTGGCACAGAGGGAAACCGGGCGTTTTCTCTTGGTGTCTGCCCTGGTGGGTGTCGGCGTGGGCCTGGGCGCGGCCGTGTTGGTGTTTCTTCTCGAAGCCATCTCACATCTGACCTCGGGCCTGCGGATTCACGACGGGTCAGTGTGGATCCTGCTCACGGTGCCGGTTGGGTTTCTGGTTGCCTGGTGGATGGCGCGGAGCTTCGCTCCTGAGATCGCCGGGGACGGTGTTCCCGAGGCCGCCGCAGCTCTCGAAGTCAAAGGGGGCCACATCCGCAAGAGAGTCTTCGCACTGAAAACCGTCGCCACCGCACTAACCGTCGGCTCCGGTGGCTCGGCGGGCCGGGAAGGTCCCATCGTCCATATCGGTGGATCCGTGGGAAGCGTGATCTCTCGTTGGTTCAAGCTCGGAGAGGACCAAGTTCGTTCTCTTGTTGCAGCGGGGGCCGGGGCGGGAGTCGGAGCCGCCTTCAATGCGCCAATCGCGGGGATTCTCTTTGCCCTCGAAGTCATCCTCGGCAGCTTCGCCACCCGGCACATGTCGGCCATTGTCATAGCCTCGGTTACGGCAGCGGTGACATCGCGGACCCTTGTAGGTGAAGAACTGGCGATCCAGGCAGGTCGCTACCAGATGCGAGACTTCACCGAGTTGTTTGCATACGCCGCGATGGCGCTCGCAATCGTGGTGATCGGGGTTCTTTTCCTCCGCATGCTCGATGCGATCGAGACTTTCGCCGCCGACCACGACACCAAGCTCAGCTTCCTCCGTCCCGTCGGGTCTGGCCTTCTCGTTGCCGGACTCATCATGGTCGAGCCGCGTCTGTTCGGAACGGGCCAGGAAGTGACCAATGCCCTCCTCAACAGTGAGCGGATCTCCGCCGTGACCGGGGAGGGAGAGGTGTTCTGGTGGGTCTTGATCCTCCTCGCCGTCGGCAAGGCCGTCGCCACCTCCCTGACCATGTCCTCCGGCGCATCGGGCGGAGCTTTCATGCCGTCCCTGTTCATGGGCGCGGCTGTGGGAACTGCTTTTGCCCGGATCTTCGAGCCTGTATTTGCCTTTGAGCTCGAGCCGGCAGCTTTTGCTGTGGTAGGGATGGCTGGGATGTTCGCCGTAGTCGCCCGGGCTCCCCTGACCGCCATCCTGATTGTTTTCGAGATCACAGGAGCTCGTGACTATGGCTTGATACTTCCGCTGATGTTGACAGCGGTGTTGGGGACGTACCTCGCCGATCGTCTGTCTCCCGACTCTGTCTACACCCTGGCCCTGAAGCGAATGGGGATCAGGAGGCGCGCCACGGGTGAGGTCGACTTGCTCGACACCGTCGACGTGGGGAGGGTGATGCGGCTCCCCGGCTATGTCGCCACCCCGCATGAGTCATTGGAGGCGGCGACGGCCAACCTTGCCAGCCAACGTTCTCACGGAACCCCCGTTGTGGACGATTCCGGTCTGGTCGGGATTATCACCGTCACCGACATCAACCGGTCAGAAGGTGACCACTCAAAAGTCACAGTCGGGGAGATGATGACTCCCCGCCCTGTCACAGTTGTTCCCAGCACCCCTGTTTCTCAGGCGCTGGAGCGAATGGCAGTCCTCGGGGTGGGCCGGCTTCCCGTGGTCGACGAGCACGATCCCACCCGTCTGGTTGGTCTGTTCCGGCGCGAAGACGCCGTCCGTGCCTACCACGAGGCACTGGGCGCATCGACGGATGTGGGCCTGGAGCGGGCGCGCCTCGCGCAGCGGGTTGATCCTGGGGCCGGGTACTACGACTTCAGGATCCCACCTGGCTCGGTGGCGGACGGTCGCAAAGTCGGGGAGGTGAGCTGGCCCGAGGGCTCGACCCTGGTAAGTGTGAGACGTGATCGGGAGGTTCTTGTGCCCGGCGGGTCGACAGTGCTCCATGCCGATGATGTGGTGACCGCTTTCGGCACTGGATCATCAAAGCAGCGTATGATCGATCGGCTCAATTCCGGCGCCGACGAGCCGACAGCTGAGATCCCGATCGTGGAGATAGAACCCCAATCGCCTAGTCTCCATGATGAGTCGGGTACTGATCCGGTGAGCGAAGAAAGAGGATCCGATGGTTGAAGCCATCCTTGCGTTGATAGTGGTCGTAGTTCTGGTTGTGGTCGGTCGGTCCTGGCTGAAGAACCGGACCGCGGAGCGTTTGGGAGGCGGTGCCGCCGTTGAGGATGACAAGGAGCGTCCCCGCGAGGCAGGCCAGCGCGCCCCCGTATCCGAATTCCACGTTGTCGGCTCCGAGGCGAGGGTCACATTCGATGTTCCTCTCGACGACGAAGACGACGAAGTCCTCAACGAGATCTTGCTCGACGAGGCAATGGAAGTGCTGCGCGACAAGAAGCACAGTCTTCCCATCTCCGATGTCCATGAGGTCGTGGTGTTCGCCGGGAGGGGAGCTATCCGCGAGGTAGCCCGTACCAAACTCCCGTCACCGGGTGTCCTGCCGCCGCCTCCGCCGGTGAGCCTCCTTCACCTCGGGAATGTGGCCCCCGACCCATTCAAAGCGGGCGCCGACTCCCCACGGGCGGCGACTTACGAGACCAAGTCGCAGGTACCGGCTGATGAGTTGCCGCCCATCGGACAGGAGTTGAAGATCCCAAAGGGTTTGCAGCGGGGCCTTCGAGCTGCAGGTGTCGACATCAACCGGGCCAACGGCTCGGAGATCATCCTCGGACTTCTCAAGCTGTTCGGATATCACATCGAGGCATCGCCCGAGCCAGGCGTGTTCAACGCCATCAAGGATGGAGAGACCACCCTCGTGGTAGTCGAGGGATACAACCCCGGCGACCACCCCGAGGTGGACGAAGGGCGGGTTCGCGCTTTTGCCGGGCGGTTCACGATGTCAGGTGCCCAGCGCGCGGTATTTGTCAGTGAGAAGTACGCACCGTTCATGATCTACGACATCGAACGCAACGAGCCGAGGCTCAGATTCATCACCAGGGAACGCCTCCAGGAGTTCATCGATTCGATGGCCATCAGCTAGCTGGTGGTCCTACGGTTGCGGGTTTTGCTCGCGTTTGCGGGTAGTCTGACCTGAGCGAAGGAGGTTCGTTTTGCTCAGAGGACAGGAATGGCTGATTGTCCTGCTTGTCATCGTTCTGATTTTCGGAGCGCGCAAGCTTCCCGATCTCGCCCGTTCGCTCGGGGCATCGGCAAAAGAGTTCCGCAAAGGCCTCGACCAGGGTGTCGACGAAGAGTCAGAGACCAACGCTTCCGATTCCTAGCCCCACTAGGAGATTCGACACCAGTTCTTTCCGATTCCTAGGAACCTATCCACCTCCGGTGGCGTTCATGGGGGTGAATAGTTAGTGACTGAATC
>JBBDHT010000004.1:0-2262 GCA_040880765.1 Acidimicrobiia bacterium
TCTGTGTCGATCTCAAGCACCACGTCCTAACGCGAATCGACACAGAAGATGATTGGTGTATTGGATTTGAGCGATTACTCAAACTTGGCGGGGTTCGACTAACGTCTGAGAACAGTCAAGACATGACAAGGAGCATCATCGATGTCAAAGTTTCTCAGTGAGGAATGGGCTCAGGAGGCCACGGAAGCCCTCAACAGTCACGAAGGGTTCAAGAACGCGATCGGCGCCGCCGATCTCGGAATCCAGTTCAACACCACCGACGCCCCAGATGGCGAAGTCGACTACTACCTCTCCACATCAGGTGGCAACGCAACCCTTGCCCTCGGCACCCTCGAAGGCGCCGATGTCACGGTGAAACAGAATTACGACACCGCGGCCGCCATCGCCAAAGGCGACCTCAACACCCAGACGGCCTTCATGACCGGCAAGCTCAAGGTGTCGGGCAACCTGGCCAAGCTGATGATGCATCAGAACGCAGTCCAGCAATGGAGCGCCGCAGTAAGTGACATGGAAGTGGAGTTCTAGAGGTCTGTCGGTCAACTAGGGCGCGCGTAGCTCCGAGTCATCGAGTTCATCTGACAAGGAGAAGCGCGCAGTCGCAGCCGGGGAGCTGCGGCGAGCACTTCGACGCAGTCAGGGGGCTCGAGGGCCGGAGAAACGCCGTCAGTAGTTGGGCGACAGGCCACTACCCTTCTCCTTCGGGGCCGGGTCTCTCACGACCCGGCCCTTTTTTTTGTGGCCACTGTCGAAACGTCCCCGGGCCGTTCGTCATAGAGATGCAAGGCATTCACGACACAAGGAGAAGACATGCCACGATACGCCGCCCTCATCTATGGGTCAGCCGACGCCGAAGGTGTCGAAGTCTCCGACGAGGAGATGGGCAAGATCATGGACGAGTACAACGAGTTCGGCCGGAATGCCGGCGACGCCGGGGTTGTGGCCGGAGGCGAAGCCCTCCACGACACCAACACGGCAACCACGATCCACGTCCCGACGGGCAAAGGCGGGGAACCCGTGTTCACCGACGGGCCATTCGCCGAGACCAAAGAGGTGCTCGGGGGTTTCTACCTCCTCGACTGCGCCGACCTCGACGAGGCCCTGAAGTGGGCCCAGCAGATACCGGGTGCATGGCACGGCAAAGTCGAGGTCAGGCCCTGCATCGACTTCGAAAACTGAATTCCGACCCGGGGTGATCGGGTTGTCCGGTCACCCCAATCGGGTTCAGATCAAGCCCAGTTCGACGACGGCGTCGCGCTCCTCGACCAGCTCGGCCACGGTGGCGTCGATCTTGGCTTGCGAGTAATCGTCGATCTCTAGACCGCGGACGATCTCCCAGGCACCGTCCTTCGTGACGCATGGGAACGAGGAGATGAGACCTTCGGGCACCCCGTATGAACCGTCCGAGGACACTCCCATCGACACCCAGTCGCCGTCCGGAGTTCCGCTGACCCAATCGTGCATGTGGCCGATGGCAGCATTTGCCGCCGACGCTGCCGACGATGCCCCCCTCGCCTCGATGATCGCAGCCCCGCGCTTGGCAACCGTCGGGATGAACTCTCCATCGACCCAGGCGTGATCGTTCACCAGTTCGTATGCGTTCTCACCGTCGATCTCGCAGTGGAACAGATCCGGATACTGGGTAGCGGAGTGGTTGCCCCAGATGGTCATCCGGCGGATCGACGACACCGGTTTCCCGGCCTTCGCAGAGAGCTGGCTGATCGCGCGATTGTGATCGAGGCGGGTCATCGCAGTGAAGTTCGCCCGGTCCATTCCTTCCGCATTGGCAGCGGCGATCAGGCAGTTGGTGTTGGCCGGGTTTCCCACTACCAGCACCTTGACGTCATCAGACGCCGCTTCGGCGATCGCTTTGCCCTGCGTGGTGAAGATCGCGCCGTTGGCCGAGAGCAGGTCTCCCCGCTCCATTCCGGCCTTGCGGGGCATGGCACCAACCAGAAGGGCGTAGTCGGCTCCGTCGAATGCGGTCTCGGGCTGGTCGGTCTGCACCATCCCGGCGAGCAGCGGGAAGGCACAGTCGTCCAGTTCCATTGCAACTCCCTCGAGCGCCGGGAGCGCAGGGGGGATCTCCAACATCTGAAGGATCACGGGCTGGTCGGGGCCGAGCATTTCTCCGGCGGCAATGCGGAAGAGCAGGCTGTACCCGATCTGTCCGGCGGCTCCGGTGACGGCAACTTTTACAGGTTGATTCATAGCTACTGAGCGTACCGAACGGGGCGGGCCAAACGAAGTCGTAGCCGCCGTCTC
>JBBDHT010000004.1:2362-3740 GCA_040880765.1 Acidimicrobiia bacterium
TCTCGCTTCTCAGGGCGACTCAACTCGCTGAGCGGGTCGAGAAACCCTGGGTTACGGAAAGCGGGGAAGACTCAGGTGAAGTCGAGGCCGATATCGAGTTGAGGGGCAGAGTGGGTGATCCAGCCCACCGAGATCACGTCCACACCTGATTCGGCGATCTCCCTGACGGTTTCGATGGTTACCCCGCCTGAGGCCTCGGTGGTCATCCGGCCATCGACCATCTTGACCGCTTCGGCAAGCTCCAGCGGCGCCATGTTGTCGAGGAGGACGGTGTCGGTGTCCGTCTCCAGCAACTCCTCGAGCTGTCTGAGGCTGTCGACTTCCACCTCGACGGTCACCGTGTGCCCGAACCGGGCCCGAGCCGCCTCGACCGCCGCCGTGATCGAGCCCACTGCGGCGATGTGGTTGTCTTTGATCAGCACGGCATCGTGCAGACCGAACCGGTGATTGACCCCTCCTCCCATCCGGACCGCGTACTTGTCGAGGCCACGGTGCCCCGGCATCGTCTTGCGGGTGTCGGAAATCCGCGCGGCGGTGCCTTCGACGGCATCGACGAGAAGGGCTGTCTGCGTCGCCACGCCCGACATACGGCCGAGAAAATTCAGAGCAGTCCGCTCGGCCGACAGGATGGAACGAGCCTTCCCGCCGACAACTGCGAGCACCCGGCCCGCCTCGACACGATCGCCGTCGCTCACTTTTGCCTCGAATTCGAGGTCCGGGTCGAATGTGGCGAATACGTAGCCGGCGACTTCGAGGCCGGCGATCACTCCGGGTCGTCGGGTGCGGAACTCGGCGGTGGCCAACGTGTCGGAAGCGATAGTGGAGTTGGTGGTGATATCGCCCGCGGCACCGAGGTCTTCTTCCAAGGCCAGCGCCACGATTGCTGCGTACATCTCCTCGTTGATCATGAGATAGGCACCATATCCACCCGCGTCGGGTCGACCAGGGTCCGATGCGCCTGAAGCGGGTCGGGCTCTGGATAATCCGCCCGGTAGTGCCCGCCGCGCGACTCGCTCCGTCGCAGGGCGGCCAGAACGATCATCAGAGACAACTCCACGGCCACACTTCCTGCAATCGTCCGCCGCAGAATCGGCTCCAACTCCATCAGGCCATTACGTGCCTCCCACAGCCCCGAGCCCACCCTCACCAGACCGACCCGGTCCCACATGAGCTGGCGGAGATCTTCAAGAGCGGGTCCGGCGACGAGCGGCAGATCGAATGCCTTCTCGGGCGCCCTCGGCTGGCCTTCGACCTCGACCAAGTCGCTGGCCACGTCGGTTGCCACACGCAACCCGAAGACCAGTCCCTCGAGCAAGGAGTTGGACGCGAGCCGGTTGGCGCCGTGGACCCCACTGGACGAACACTCGCCCACGGCCCA
>JBBDHT010000004.1:3840-49551 GCA_040880765.1 Acidimicrobiia bacterium
ACGCGAGCCGGTTGGCGCCGTGGACCCCACTGGACGAACACTCGCCCACGGCCCAGAGGCCGGGAACCGACGTCCTTCCGTTGAGATCGGTGTCGATTCCCCCCATGTAGTAATGGGCCGCAGGCGACACCGGCAGGCGGTCGGTGGTCGGATCTAGGCCCACCGAGTGAGCATGGGCAAAAACGGTCGGGAACCTCTCCGAAAAATCGTGAATATCGGTGCAATCGAGGTAGGCGCCGCCGAGACCCTTGTCGTACTGCCAGAAGATCGCTCTTGCCACGATGTCTCTGGGAGCGAGTTCAGCCATCGGGTGGTATTGGTCCATGAAGCGGCGTCCATGTGCGTCGACAAGGCTGGCCCCTTCGCCGCGCAGGGCTTCAGTCAGCAGCGGAAGAGGGTCCTTTCCCGCGAGGAGTGCGGTCGGGTGGAACTGGACGAACTCGAGATCGGCGAGGCGGGCACCTGCCCGGGCAGCCATAGCGATACCGTCGCCGGTGACACCCAGCGGATTGGTAGTCCGGGCGAACAGGCGCCCGGCGCCACCGGTGGCAAGGACAACGGCGGGGGCGAGCAGCACCGAGCGGTCAATCCCGTCGGCCACGACTACCCCGGCGATTCTTTCACCGGCCACAACGAGATCTACGACTCTGGCAACCAGAGTGGAAACGTGGTCTGCGGCTTCTACGGCGGAGTTGAGTGCCCTCATCACCTCTGCACCGGTTGCGTCCCCATCGGCGTGGACGACCCGCCGCAGCTGGTGGCCTCCTTCCCGTCCGAGCAGGATCTGGCCAGTTTCGTCACGGTCGAATTCGGCTCCCATCGCCAGGAGACGGTCGATGGCATCGCGCCCACCGGCAGTGAGGGCTTCGACAGCTGCCTCGACGGCCAATCCCCCGCTCACGGCCATGGTGTCGGAGGCATGTTGGCTCGGAGAGTCATCTGAGGCGATCGCGGCGGCTATCCCCCCCTGCGCCCACCATGTAGAGCCCATTTCCGGGGCGTTGACCACGTACGCCATGTCCAGGCTCAAAGCGACTGTCAGTCCGGCTACACCGGCCCCGACTACGAGGGGTGCATCGAGGCGGGTGATATCCATCGCTACAGGCCGTCAGTCCTGACGGCCGACCTCGAGCATCCTCTCCACTGCCGCCCGGGCGCGACCGGCCACCAGAGGGTCGATCTCGACCTGGTGGGTCATGGTGGCCAGGGAGGTACGGATATTCTCCAGTGTGATCCTCTTCATGTGCGGGCAGAGGTTGCACGGCCGCACATATTCCGTCTCCGGCGTCTCGAGCGAGACGTTGTCCGCCATCGAGCACTCGGTGATCATCATGACCCGTTCCGGCCGGTTGGCCTTCACCCACTCGATCATGCCGTGTGTGGAGCCGACATAGTCCGCTTCCGCCAGCACGTCAGGCGGGCTCTCGGGATGGGCGATCACCTGGATTCCGTCAGGGTACGCGTCCCGATGCATGGCGACTTCCTCACCCGTGAACCGGTCGTGGACCATGCAGGACCCTTCCCAGAGGATCACGTCAACATCAGTTTGGGTGGCAACCCACATCCCGAGGAACTGGTCCGGTGTGAATATCACCCGGTCGACTCCGAGAGACTCGACCACCGCCACCGCATTCGAAGATGTGCATGTGATGTCAGACTCCGCTTTGACCTCGGCGGAAGTGTTGACGTAGGTGACCACCGGCACCCCGGGATACTGCTCTCTGAGCTGGCGCACATCCTCGCCGGTGATCCCGTCGGCAAGCGAGCAGCCGGCCTGGAGGTCGGGGATGAGGACGGTCTTCTCCGGAGCGATGATCTTTGCCGTCTCGGCCATGAAGTGGACTCCGGCAAGGACGATCACCTCGGCGTCTGTCTCCCGGGCCAGGTAGGCGAGCTTCAGCGAGTCCCCGGTGACATCGGCAGCCAGGTGGTAGATGTCGGGGGTCATGTAGTTGTGGGCGGCGACGATGGCGTTCCGCTCCACCTTCAACCTGTTGATGTCGTCGATCACGGGTTGAAGCGCGGCGACCTCTTCGTCAGGAAGAACGTCCCCCGGCCTGGTTATTCGCAGCGCAGTCGCCATCGGTGTGAGTGTAGGACTGTGCCAAACCTTCCCCGACCCGGCCCGGTGATGCTTACATCCCCCTATGGCCGAAGATTGGTACTACTGCATCGAGCACGAAACTGTTGAGCCGAAGCTGGGCTGTCGGATCACAACCCGGATCGGACCGTTCCCCACACGGGCGGAAGCGGAACGGGCGCTCAAAAAGGTGAGGGAGCGAAACGAGGAATGGGAGAACGATCCCGATTGGAACGACGACTACGGTGACGACGGATGAGTCGCCTGTCCCGCATTCCGCCGCCCTCCAGCCTCTCCCTGATCATCACAGGCGAGTGAGCTGATGCTGTTCTCTTGGTTCGACCGGATCAAAGACAGTTTCTTCCTCATCCCTGCCGGCATCATCGTCTTCCTCGGCGCTCTGTCCCGCATCGCCGTCGCTCTCGACGGCCTCGCCCGGGACGAAGACTCGGTCTTTCCCTGGCTCGTTCCCACCACTGTCGACTCGGCGAGAGCGATCCTTTCCACAGTGGCCACCGCAACTGTGACCGTGGCGGCCATCGTCTTCTCTATGACCGCTGTTGTCGTCCAGCTGGCCACAAGCCAGTTCTCGCCGCGGGTGACCCAGGGTTTTCTCCGGGACCGATACCAGCAGGTGACCATCGGGTTGACCATCGGTACGTTCGTCTATGCCCTCCTCGTCCTGGCCGCAGTCAGAGGCGGGGAGGAAAACACCGGGACGACACACGACGTCTCGGTCACCATCGCCGTGGTGCTGGCGGTGGCGTCGATGATTGCCATCGTGTCGTTCATCGACCGGATCATGCGCAAAATGCGGATCGACACGATCGTCCGGGGACTCGCTGAAGAGACCAAAACAGCGTTCGAGTGGCTTCCCGAACGTGAGGTCGTGGCAACCGACTCAGAACCTTCACCCGACGGCGACTCGGTGTCGAGGATGGCGGTTACCAAGTCGGGTTGGGTTCGCTCCATCGACGTCGACGCACTTCTCGACGGTATCCCCGACGGCACAACTGTACGGCTCGACATCAGGCCGGGTGACTACATCGCGGCCGGAGAGGTTGCCGCCACGATGTGGCCGGCTGTCGACGAGCAGGCCGAGCCAATTGTGGGACGGGCGATCGACCTGGGACGGACCCGCACCATCGAAACCGACCCATCGTACGGAATCCGTCAATTGGTCGACATCGCCCTACGGGCACTCTCCACCTCCCTCAATGACGCGACCACCGGTGCTGATGTGGTCCATCACCTGACCGGGCCGATCAGCGCTGTGCTGCTCAGGGACCTTCCCGGCCGCGTCGCCGGAAACGACCGCGGATCGCGCGTCTTCATGCCGAGAGCCCTCACCCACTCCGACTACGTGCACGGTGCTTTCCGGGAGATCAGGATCAATTCCGCTGACCAGCCCCACGTCCTGATGGCCCTGCTGGACAGCTTGAGCAGCCTGATCGGGTTGGTCGAGGAGGCGGAGTTGGAGAGCCGCACGACGGCGCTGCGACAGGAGGCACAGGCCACCATCGAGGTCATCGACGGGTCATCCTTCCCTGAGCGTGACAAGGAGCACCTCCATCAGTTCGCCCGCTCGGTTGGCCTCGAGGAGAGATAGTCCGTTGCTGCGGCATCCCGGAGCCCGCTACCGTCAAACAAATGAGCCGCTACCCGCTCTCCAACCTCGCTGACCTACCCGACGACCTGCGCGAGCGGATCGAACCGATCGCAGAGCGGACCGGTTTCATCCCCAACGTGTTCCTGGCGATGGGCCACCGTCCCGACGAGCTGAGGGCTTTCATGGACTATCACGACGCTCTCATGGAGCGGGAGTCCGGACTCTCCAAGGCCGAGCGGGAGATGATCGTCGTCGCCACCAGCGCTGCCAACGATTGCCTCTACTGCGTCATCGCCCACGGCGCAATCCTCCGGATCCGGGCGAAAGACACCGAGATCGCCGACCGAATAGCCACCGACTGGCGGACCGCTCCGGTCACGGAGCGACAGCGAGCGATGTTGGCGTTCGCGGTGATGCTGGCCAGGTTCCCCGAGGAGATCGACGAGAACGATTTCGAAGTGCTCCACGGGCACGGTTTCACCGATGACGACATCTGGGACGTCGGCTCGATCACCGCCCTCTTCGCCCTCTCCAATCGTGTGGCGCACCTGGGGTCAATCCAGCCCAACCCCGAGTTCTTCACCATGGGACGCTGACCTGCAGATTCCCTCTACAATTGCCTCGTGGCAAACCCAGTCTTAACCCGTCAATTCGGCAAGCCCGCCACCGGACATGGTGCGGGCCTCGAGACCGCCCAGCCTCCCATCGTGACCTCACCGGGCGACCGGATGACCATGGGCGACACGATGCGTGCGACGGGGACACTGTTCACCCTCCTCCTCGCCGGTGCAGTCTTCGGATGGATCAATGCCGAGACGATCAGCGGGATCCTCCTGATCTCGTTGCTCGCTCTCTTCGGCCTCCTGATCGTCACGATGATCAAGCCACAGTGGGTCAGGGTGACCGGCCCGCTGTTTGCGGTCGCCGAAGGGGTCCTGGTCGGTGCGATCTCCAGTCTCTATTCGGCCCTCTACGACGGCATCGTCGTTCAGGCGATCATGGCAACTCTTGCGGTTTTCGTGGCGATGCTGTTCCTGTACGCGACCCGGATCATCAAAGTCACCGAGCGGCTCCGCTCCACGGTCGTCCTGGCAACGGCCGGGATTGCCATCTTCTATGTTGCCTCGATCGTCCTCAGCCTTTTCGGCGCGGGGATACCTTCGGTGTTCGACGCCGGCCCTCTCGGCATCGGCATCAGTCTCCTGATAGTCGGGGTAGCCGCATTCAACCTGCTCCTCGACTTCGACATGATCGAGCGCGGCATCAAGGAAGGTGCCCCCGGATGGATGTCCTGGTTCGCCGCCTTCGGCCTGATGGTCACCGTCGTCTGGCTCTACCTCGAGCTACTCCGTCTGATCGCCCTGATCTCCGGCCGGGACTAGTTACTCGTTCCTAAGGCTCCACGTCTCATATTTGATAGCTGGAGCGGACAGATCAGCTAAGACTCGGACCACGCCTGAACTGGATTCCCTGCGTATCAAATGCGATATCTACAGCCTTAGGAAACTGTCTTAGGACCACCGCGGTGCTACATGTGGGCGATGATGGCGTCGCCGAATTCTGAGGTTTTGACTTCGGTGGCGTCGTCGGTGAGGCGGGCAAAGTCGTAGGTGACCGTCTTGGCGGTAATCGCACCCTCGATGCCTTTGACGATCAGGTCGGCCACCTCATTCCAACCCAGATACCGGAACATCATCTCTCCAGAGAGAATCACCGAGCCCGGGTTGACCTTGTCCTGGCCCGCATACTTGGGTGCGGTTCCGTGGGTCGCTTCGAAGATTGCCACACCGGTGTCGTAATTGATGTTCCCGCCGGGGGCGATGCCGATCCCACCGACCTGGGCCGCCAGGGCGTCTGACAGGTAGTCACCGTTGAGGTTGGTGGTTGCGAGCACGTCGTAGTTGCCGGGTCGGGTCAACACCTGCTGCAGCATCGCATCGGCGATCACATCCTGGACCAGCAGCTTGTCGCCGGCCACGCCACCGCTGTCCTCCCAGGAAACGGCGACATCGGAAAACTCGTCTTTCACCAGTTCATAACCCCACGCCCGGAAGGCACCCTCGGTGAACTTCATGATGTTGCCCTTGTGGACCAGAGTGACGGATTTGCGGTTGTTTGCCAGCGCGTACTTGATCGCGGCCCGGATCAGGCGCTTCGAGCCAGTGATCGAGATCGGCTTCAAGCCCAATCCGGAATCGGGCCGGATCTCCCAGCCGAACTCGGACTCGAGAAACTCGAGGAGCTTCTTTGCGTCCTCTGTCCCTTCCTCGAGCTCCTTGCCGGCATAGACGTCTTCGGTGTTCTCCCTGAAGATCACCATGTCGACCGCTCCTGGATCCTTCACCGGGGAGGGGACACCTTCAAACCAGCGGACGGGACGCACACATGCGTACAGATCGAGGATCTGGCGCAGGGCCACGTTCAGGGAACGGATACCGCCGCCGACCGGTGTCGTCAGCGGCCCTTTGATCCCCACGAGGTACTTGCCAAAAGCGTCAACGGTTTCGTCGGGCAGCCACGAGCCGGTGGCGTCGAAGGCCTTCTGACCAGCGAGAACCTCGGTCCATTCGATCTGCCGCTCCCCGCCATAAGCCTTCTCCACCGCGGCATCGAAGACCCTGACCGCGGCAGCCCATATGTCAGGTCCGATACCGTCGCCTTCGATGAACGGAATGATCGGATCGTCGGCTACAACGAGACCGTCGGGTCCCTTGCTGATCGGTGTGCCCATGCGAGAACTCTCCTCAAAATCGAAACGGGACCCAAAGCCTAGTGCCCCGTCCACCAACGTTTGCCGCGTCGCCATCGTTGCTGGACAAAGTGCTACCAGTAGCCAGCACGTGGCCTTCGCTGTCAGGGTCGAAGGGTCCCCTGCGGCGCTTTATGTCGGCTGTACGCAGGCTTTATGCCAACTTTCACCGTCCATCGCTACCTTGAGCGCGATGGCTCTCTTAACGAAAAGAAACATGACGATCGCCGCGGTCGTACTCGGCATTCCCGTCCTGATCGTTGCGTGGTGGCTGATCTCCCCGCTCTTTCTCGACTCCGAGGTAGACGAAGCCTTCCCGATTGTGGTCGCCGACGAGCCAGCCGATGAAGAACCCACCTCGCTCACTCCCGTACCGGCCGGGGACACGACCACCACCTCCACTTCTACGAACGAACCGACCGAAGGCCCGATCACCCTGCTGGCCGGAGAATTCCGGGATGCGGACGCCAGCCACCGGGGCACGGGGATCGCAACCGTCTACGAACTCGAGGACGGTTCCAGGCTCCTCCGATTCGAGGACTTCGACGTCACCAACGGGCCGGACCTCCACGTCTATCTGGTGCCGCACGACAACCCGGAAAGCTCCGACGACCTGGAAGGTTATGTCGACCTGGGCTCGCTGAAGGGCAACATCGGGGACCAGAACTACGAGATACCCGATGGGGTCGACATCTCAGAGTTCGGCAGCGTCGTCATCTACTGCGTGCCCTTCCACGTCTTCTTCAGCATCGCTTCGCTGAGTTAAGTGGCCGTCGACCACTGTTGGCAAAGCGCGTTCCTAACGCTCTGCGTATCAAATGCGATATCTAGAGCCTTAGGAACGGTCTTCAGCGTCGCTTCGCTGGGTTAGCCACGCCTCGCCCTGGCCGCCGCCACGGTGTTCACCAGGAGCATCGCTCTGGTCATCAGACCCACGCCGCCAGGGACCGGGGTAATAGCCGAAGCCACTGCCGACACCGACTCGAAGTCGACGTCACCCACAATCTTGCCGTCGACCCGGTTGATCCCGACATCGATCACAACGGCGCCATCCCTGACGTAGTCGGCAGTGATCAAACCGGCTGACCCGACTGCAGAGATCAGGATGTCGGCCTCGCTTGTGACCGACGCCAGGTCGGTAGTCCTCGAATGCGCCACGGTGACTGTGGCATCGGCACCGCGGCTGGCGAGCATCAATGCCAGAGGCCGGCCAACGAGAAAGGACCGGCCCACGACCACCGCACGAGCCCCTGAGGTCGCAATGTCGTAATGCTCGAGAATCCGCATGACCCCACCCGGAGTGCACGGTCGCAGGCCCGGGCGGTCGAGAACGAGCAGTCCGAGGTTGTAAGGGTGAAGCCCGTCCACGTCTTTGTCGGGGTCGATCCGCTCGACGACCTGCTCGGAGTCGAGGCCCTGCGGCAGAGGTAGTTGAACCAGAATCCCGTCGATTTCGTCGTCGGCATTGAGAGTGTCTATCAGGCCCTCGACAACTTCCTGGCTGGTGTCTCCACTCAGCTCGTGATGTCTCGATGCGATCCCCACTTCTTCGGCATCGCGCCGCTTGCCCCGCACATAGGTGTGTGATGCAGGGTCGTCGCCCACCAGGACGGTGGCGAGACCCGGTTGGTACCCGAGTCCAGCCACGGAAGCCGCCACCTCCTCTTTCACCGCTGCTGCGACCAACTTGCCGTCGAGTATCCGGGCGCTCATCAGTGCTTGAAGTGCCGGTTGCCGGAAAAGGCCAGAACTATGCCGTGCTCGTTGGCCGCATCGATGATCTCCTGATCATTTCGAGAACCACCGGGTTCGACGATGGCGGTGACCCCCGCCTCGGCAAGTGCGTCGATACCGTCCCGGAAGGGGAAGAAAGCATCCGACGCCGCCACCGCACCCCGGGCGCGATCGCCCGCCTGTGCCACAGCCCTCTTGCCTGCTCCGACCCGGGACTGATCACCGGCACCGACCCCGACCGCGGCGAAGTCTTTGAAAATCACGATCGCGTTCGACTTGGCGTGCATCGCGACCGTCATCGCAGTACTGAGTTGCACCGCCTCGTCCTCGGTCGGGCCCCGTTCCGAGACGATCTCCCAGAGTTCCCCGACATCAGTGTCCCGTTCCTGAACAAGGAATCCGCCTTCGATTCGCCTGAAATCGGAGTCGTCGTTTCCAGGTGGCGGCGCCTCGATGACGCGTAGGTTCTTCTTCTTGGAGAGTATGGCGAGAGCATCGGGTGCCACCGAGTTGCATACGACCACTTCGATAAACCTTTCAGCGATCAACCTGGCGGTCGCCACATCGACCTGCCCGTTGATTCCGATCACGCTGCCGAATGCCGACACCGGGTCACACTCCCACGCCCTCTCGAAGGCTTCCGCCACCGTAACAGCATGGGCAAAACCGCTCGGATTGGTGTGTTTGATGACCGCAACCGACGCTTCGGGCACATCGGAGGCAAGACGCCATGCCGCCTCGGCGTCGGCGTAGTTGTTGAATGACATCTCCTTACCCTGGTACTGGCGAGCCTCGGCCCACCAGGGCGATGCCCCATCTTCCCGGTACACCACAGCCGGTTGCTGAGGGTTCTCCCCGTAACGCAGGGCAGCGTGGCGTCTCAAAGGAATCACGAGGTCATCTCCGATCCAGCCGACGATCGCCGCGTCATAGGACGCGGTATGGAAGAACGCCTCCGCGGCGAGTTCCCGTCGGAAATCGTCATCGACACCACCCTCTTTGACCGCCGCCAGCACCTCCTGATACCGATCGGGGCTGGTCACTACCGCGACATGTCGATGGTTCTTTGCCGCCGACCGGATCATCGCCGGGCCGCCGATGTCGATCTTTTCGATTATGTCGTCTTCGCTGGACTCAGGGTCGGCGAGGGTCTCGCGAAACGGGTAGAGGTTGACCACGACGAGTTGAAAGCTGTCGAATCCGGCCGACTTCATCTCGGTGATGTCGGCCTCGTGCCCGGACCGGGCAAGGATTCCCGCATGAATCGCCGGATGGAGGGTTTTGACCCTGCCTCCGAGAATTTCCGGCGCACCGGTGACCTCACTCACCCGGGTCACCGCGATACCGGCACCTTCGAGCGCCCGGGCCGTGCCCCCCGACGACACGAGTTCGACCCCGGCGGCTGTCAGGCCCCGGGCGAGCTCCTCCAACCCGGTTTTGTCAAAGACGCTCAACAAGGCTCGCTTCACCGGTACTTTCATGCCCAAATGACCTCCCGTCCCTCGGCGTGGATCCGGCCACCGGCAAAAGCCGAGACCACCTCGGGGTAGATCTTGTGCTCCTCGACCCGGATCCTCTCGTGAAGAGTGTCTTCGGTGTCACCAGGTAGGACGGGTACGGGACGCTGAGCGATGATCGGACCGTGGTCCACCTCTTCGTCCACGAAGTGGACCGTGACCCCGGTTACCTTCACCCCGTGGGCCAGAGCCTGGGCCACGGCGTGGGCGCCGGGGAAAGCCGGCAGCAGAGATGGGTGGATGTTGAGGATCCGGCCGCGATATCGACTGATCGCCACCGGCGCCAGGATCCGCATGAACCCGGCGAGCACAAGCGCCTCCGCGCCCGAGGCCACAGCTGCCGCGACAACGGCCCGGGAGAACCCGTCGCGGTCGGAAAACTCGCCATATCTGACCACCTGGGCGGGAATTCCTCCAGCCTCAGCCCGGGCAATGGCCCCGATACCGAGCCGATCGGTGATGAGAAGGGAAAGGTCCACACCCGGATCTGCTGCATCTATCAGCGCCTGAAAATTTGTACCCGAGCCCGAGGCGAGTACTGCGATTTTGATGAGGCCCTCCGGGGTTGCGCGCTCCGGGAGTGTAGAGCAAGTCTCCGGCTGCCCTGTCGACTTCGGTCAGGAGCCGATCGCCCGCCGAGCCCGGTAGAGAATCGATCGTAGCGAGGCCTTGGAAACCCCCATCAGGAAGGCGGTCCGCTCGACAGTGAGGCCGCTGCCCTCTTTAAGCAACAGGGCGCAGCGGTAGTTGTCGGGAATCGTGCACACAGATTCGAGCACTTTGAGCCTGGCCTCGATTTCGTTCTCGAGGGCAGGTCCGGACGGGGCCCTGCCGGGAGAGAGCCTGCCTTCGACCAGACGATCGAGATAGGCGGTCGGCTGCTCTTCGGCCGTCGTATGCGCGGTCGCCACATTGTGGAGCCAGCGCCTTACCGTGGGCGTCCCGCGGAACGTGTCCATCCCGGCGACTGCCGCCGCCAACTCCGGGCTGTGGTCGGGCCCGACGCTGAGCCAATCGGCAATGGCTTTCAGCTCCTCGAGGTACTCCCAACCGAACGGCTCAGATATCGGCTCTTGCTTCGGATTCCGCTGAGGCAAGTCGAACATGTCAACTGTCTATTCCAGGAGAAGCCGATGAATGTCATCTGGCACCCTGGGAGCCCATTGACTCCTAGGTTTGAAATCCGACGGAGAAACTCCGAAGATGTCGTCAGCCGTTACTCCCGAGAAAGGCCGCAGAGTGTCGCAATTCGAGAATGTTCCTGCCGCCGACTGGGAGACGTGGTCGTCGGAGAATCAGGCGATCATCCTCGACGTGAGAGAGCCCGGCGAATGGGAGCTGGGCACCCTCCCCGGCTCGACCCTTATTGCAATGGGAGAGATCGTCGACAGGATGGCCGAACTCGAAAAGGACCGGGCGGTGCTTTGCGTCTGCCGGTCGGGTTCGCGGAGCGCACAGGTCGCCGCATATCTCTCTGCAGCCGGCTTTCCAAAAGTGGCGAACCTGGCCGGAGGGGTCAAGGCACTCGGAATGCAGGACTGAAACATGCAGATAGAAACAGTCCGGACCGAGGGCCTGGGGGATTCGACCTATGTGCTCGCCCACAATGGCCGGGGGATCATCGTCGACCCGCAACGGGATATCGACCGCTTCACCTCCGTCGTCGACAACCTCAGAGTCGAAGTCCGATGGGTTTTCGAAACACACCTGCACAACGACTACGTCTCCGGAGCGAAAGACGTAGCACGCGCCCTCGGTGCCGAGCTGGTCCTCCCTGCCGGGGCCGCACCCTCCTATCGCCACCGGCCGGCCTTCCACCGTGAGGAACTCACAGCCAACGAGCTTTCTATTCGGCCGTTGCACACTCCCGGCCACACCCCCGAACATGTCTCCTATGTCGTCATCATCGAAGGCCAGGAGGTGGCCGTATTCTCCGGAGGGAGCCTTCTGGTGGGGTCGTCTGGCAGGTCGGATCTGCTCGGGATGGAGCGCGCCGATAGCCTGGCCCGGCTGCAATACCGGTCGATAAAGCGGCTCGCCGACCTGCCTGACCACGTCGGGCTCTACCCGACCCACGGGGCCGGGAGCTTCTGCACCGCGTCACAAGCGGCGACTGAGACTTCCACAATCGGAAACGAGAAGCGAACCAATCCGGGCCTGCAACACACCGATGTCGACTCCTTTGTGGCAGACCAGCTCTCCGGCCTGGTGCCGTATCCCTCCTATTACCGCTTCATGGGGCCAACCAACCTGAAGGGCCTGGACCCGGTGAGCCTCACTCCCCCTCCGGTGATCGACCGGGAGGGGTTTGACGAAATCGACCCCGAAGTGACAATCGTCGACGCCCGCCCCACTGCTGACTTCGCCTCCGGCCACATCCCCGGGTCACTCAGCATGGAGCTCCGCAAGGATTTCGGGGTATGGGTTGGATGGGTCACACCGTTCAACTCCCGGCTCCTGCTCGTCCTCAATCCAGATCAATCCGTCGAAGAAGCCCAGCGCCAACTGGCCCGCATCGGGTACGACCGGATCGTCGGCGTGGCCACCGATCTGGACGACTGGGACATCGATCTTTCGTCGTATCCGATCCACGACGTCGCGTCGTTCACCACGAGGATGGGCGGCGGGGTTCACGTGCTCGACGTCCGCGCCCCCAACGAATGGGAATCGGGCACGGTCGACGACTCCATCCGGATTTATGCTCCCGACCTGGCAACGGCGCCGCCGCCGGATCTCGACCCGTCCCAACCGGTGCTGGTCGCGTGCGAAACCGGGTACAGGGCCTCCCTCGCCGCCTCACTCCTCCAGCGACAGGGCTACCACCCCGAAGTACTCATCGGCGCGGGCATCCCGGAGGTCCTGACCACCTCCTGACGAGAGTTAGCTGGCGACCCCGAAACGAGGTTTAGAAACGAACCGTCTTTCATCGTGCCGGCAAGGTATACCTGCCACAATGTCGGACATGTCTGAAGAGGGCTCCAATAAACGCAAATGGGTGTTCCCGGTGGTTGCCGGCACGTTCCTGCTGGTACTCACCCTCCTTGCCCTCTTCCGGGAGCCGGTGGTCCTCGACCGTGACACACCGGAAGGGACAGTCCAGGTGTTCCTCCAGGCGATAGCCGACAACGACTTCGCCACCGCCCGCGACCAGCTCTCCACCGGGCTCCAGGAAGAATGCTCCACCGCCGACATCGCCGGTGCGGGCCCTTACGAGACGTTCACTGCCACTTTGGGCGATGTCGAAGAGTTCGGCGACGAAACGTTGGTCGATGTCTCGTTGCGCCTCGGTAACGGCTCCCGTCTCGACAGCTACACATTCGACCCCGGACCGTATCGGCTGCAGCGGGAATCCGGCCGTTGGGGGATCACCAAAGTCCCATGGCCTTACTTCTTCTTCGAGTGCGGCTTATGAGCATCATCCTCGGACTCCTCGCACCCCTGCTACTGGTGGCAGCGATCATCGTCATCATCAAGGCGTTCTCCGGCAAAGAGCAGGAACGCAGTGAAGGTGGTGATCTGGTGGCGTATGGTCTGCTGGCGATATTCGTCGGTGGCCTCGTCTGGGCGTTGTTCCTTCTCGGCCGGGCCGCCTTCCCCGGTGACGGCCTCGTCGGCACATCCCGTGGCGACCTGGCCGGCGCCCTCGCCGGACTGATTGTCGCCGCGCCACTCACCTACTACCTGTGGCGTCGCCAGGACGAAAGGCGCACCGAGTTCCCCGGATCTGTCGGATGGCCCCTGTACCTCGCCCTAACCGATGCCATCTACCTGACGTGGCTGGTGGTTTATGGTGTGCTCATCGTCGCCGCAATATTGGGTGACAACGACTTCCCCCGACTGACCGACGTTCTCATCGTCGCAGGTGTCGTCGGGATCCATGAGTGGGCTTCCCGCTCCGACCGGCCGGGAAGCAACATCTCCCAGATCCATCGTGTTGTCGGCTCGTTCATAGGCCTGGTGACCCTCACGGTGGGTTCGGCGATCCTGCTCTACTCACTGTTTGCCACCGTGTACGGCACGTTCTACGCCAGCGCCGGGGATCCCCTGTACGAGGTGGGAGTCGGGATGACAGTGGTCGGCGCAGCAGTGTGGGCGTGGCGCTGGCTGCAAACGTGGCCCGCCGAGCCGGACGGAACCCGGCTCACGTATCTCGTTTTGATCACATACTCCGCAATGGTCAGCCTGGTGGGTTCGGTCACGGCAGTGACGATATTCGTCGCCACGTACCTCCTCGATCGGCCTGCCTCCCCGGGAAGCCATTTCGAGCCGCTGACTGCCCTGCTCCCGGCGGCGATAGTCTCGGGAATGGTCTGGTGGCACCACCGGCCGAAGCTGGGAGCGGAACGCACAGACTCACAGCGCTCCTACGAATACCTCCTGATGGCGACGGGATTGGGCTTCGCCATCGGTTTCGGTACAGCCCTGGTCGCGATCATCACCGAGACCGACCCTCTCGTGGACAACCTCGCCACCGTCGCCGTATCGCTCGTCCTTGCCACCGCTGCCGCTGCCCTTCTCTGGTGGCTCTTCTGGACCAATGCCCAGGAAGCTCCCCGTGCCCCGGAGGCAGCCTCATTTCCGCGGCGGCTCTACCTGATGGGGATGGCCATCATCCTCGGGCTGACCGCGGCCGGGGCGATAGTGGGAGCACTGCTGTTCATCTTCCAGGCCCTGTTCGGTTTGAGTCCCGAGGTTTCGACTTTGATCATCGAGCTCACTCTCGCAGTCCTCGCCGGTGGCGCCGCCTACCACCTCTACACCAACTACAAGTCCGACTCCGGCCTCCGCTCCGAGGCCAAGGGCGAGCCATACTCGCTGACGGTGATCACCTCACACCCCGGATCGCTTGCTTCCGCTCTCCCGCCGGAAGCGAAGTTGAAGGTGATCCACCGCGGCGATGCCATCGGATCAATAGATGAAGAGATGGCTGCTCGGATCGTCGAAGCGACACGCGGCGTCGACTCGGTAGTCTGGGTCGGCGAGAACGGCTTCGACTCTGCCCCCACACTCAAGTCCTGAAGCACGCCCACTTGTCCCGACCGTAGTTTGCCCCGGCGTCGGTTGGGTAAATCCGACCTAGATCAAAGGAGCACCACTATCAGCCATGTAGCAGTCTTGACCGCCGACATGTTCGAGGACATCGAGCTCTGGTACCCGTACTATCGCCTGTTGGAAGAAGGTCACCGGGTCGACCTGGTGGGTTGTGAGTCGGAGACGAGCCACAAAGGCAAACACGGGACAGTGGCTGTGACTACTGCCGCTGCCTCCAAGATCGACGCCGCCGGGCTCGATGCCGTGGTGATCCCGGGAGGATTCTCCCCCGACTACATGCGACGGTGCCCCGAAATGGTGCAGCTGGTCACGGCACTGGGAGAGGCGGGAAAGCCAACCGCAGCGATCTGCCACGGTCCCTGGATGCTGGCATCCGCCGGTTTGCTGGAAGGCACGGACGCGACCTCGTTCCACTCCATCAAAGACGACCTGGTGAATGCCGGCGCCAACTGGCAGGACAAGGAGATGGTGAGGGACGGGAACATCATCACCTCCCGGTCGCCCGACGACCTGCCCGCCTTCATGCGTGAGGTCCTTTCCGCCCTGGAATCCTCCGCCTGACCAACCCGGGGGCACAGTTCTGCCAGTATTCATCGGGTGAAGTGGCTCGCTCATACGTACCTCAAGATGCGGGGGTGGAAGTTCATCGGCCAGGTGCCACCAGATCCACGGTTTATCGTCATCGGCGCTCCGCACACCACTAATTGGGATTTCGTCGCGTTCCTCGCCGCCACCAGACAGTGGGACTTCACCCCCAAGTACCTCGGGAAACATACGCTGTTCGACGGGCCGTTTGGCTGGCTATTCCGCCGGTTGGGCGGGATCCCCGTCGATCGCAGCAAGCCCGGTGGCGTACTCGATCAGGTCAAAGCGGAGTTCGAATCCAATCAAGAATTCGCTCTGGTAATCGCCCCAGAGGGGACCAGGAAAGCCGCGGAGTTCTGGAAGTCCGGTTTCGTGAAGATTGCCGCGGCAACCGGTGTGCCCATCGTCCCCGGCGGGCTCAACTACCGGGACAAGACGATAACTCTCGGCGACCCGGTCCACTACGACGGCGTGGCCGACAACCTGATGGACACCTTGCGGTCGTTCTATGCGACCACCGAGGGCAAACACCCCGAGGGCCAGGGCCCGGTGCAGATCAAAGAAGGGACGCTGGACGCGTCATAGGGTCGGGGCCTGGTGTCACAATCTCTCGGCGAGCCGCCTGAAATCGTCAGAGGGCCCTCCCTCTCTCGATCCGATGTTCACTGCCTGGGTTCCGTACTTCTCTCTGATCAGGTCGATCTTCGAATCGAGTGCGGCCGAGCGGTCGGCTGCCAACGACCCTGTGCTGGTAACCAGGCCGTCGTCAAACCCCAGTTCCATCTGGATATGGCTGTCTGTGGTCAGCTTCGACACGGTGACACTCACCAGGGTGACCGGGCCATGCTGGCCTTCGAGGGCGCGTTCGAGGAGACCTGTCGCAACTGCTGCAATCGCCCGGGTGGATCCGGTGGGCCATTTCAGCGTGTGGCTGCGGGTGAGGCGGCGGGGGCCGGGCAGCCGGACACCCACCGTGACCGTGGAGCCTGACCGGCCCTTTCGCCGCAGCCGTCGGCCAACCCGATCCGCCAGGCCGACCACCACCGACTCCAGGTCGGGACACTCGACCAGCCCCCTTCCGAGTGCCTGCTGGCTTCCGACACTTCCGGCCCGCCTTCCCCGCTGAACCCGCCTCGGGTCGCGGTTGTTGGCCAGGGCGTGCAAACTGCTCCCCGCGACCGAACCGAGGCCGTTGCCCAGCACCGATTCGGGGACCGCAGCCAGCTGGCCGATGTCCCCGATTCCCATCCTTCGCAACCGGGCAGCCGTCACCGGGCCCACTCCCCACATCGCCTCAACGGGTAGAGCGTGGAGAAAGTCGAGCTCCGTTCGCGGGTCGACCCGGACCATCCCGTCGGGTTTGGCGCGAGCCGAAGCGATCTTGGCGAGGAACTTGGTGCTGGCGATACCGATCGAGATGGGCAGTCCAACTTCGTCACGCACCCGCCGCCTGATCTCCCCTCCGATCTGGCGCGGCGAACCGAGAAGATGGACGGTGCCGAGTACGTCGAGAAAAGCCTCATCGACACTTATCTGCTCGACGACAGGGGTGAAGTCGTCGATTATCGCCATCACCTGCTCGGAGAAGTCCAGGTAGCGGCTGAAACTCCCGTCGACCACCTCGAGGTGGGGGCACAGCCGGAGGGCATCTCGAAGCGGCATCGGAGCGGTTACGCCATATCGCCTCGCCTCGTAGGAGGCGGCGAGGATCACGCCCCCTCCTACCGCCATGGGCATACCCCGCAACCGTGGATTCAGCAGTTGTTCCACCGATGCGTAGAAGGCATCGAGGTCGGCGTGGAGGATCGTCGGTTCCATGGAGTGACTTTGGCGGCAGCGTGGGACAAATTCCGAAAAGCGAAGGTCCTCGCGGTCTCGGGCACCTTGGTCCCTGCGCAGAGGACTTATTGCCCTAGGGACAGAGAGCCCGGGCAACGATGATATGTGAAGAGATTCACAAGCATATAAGAAAGGACGTGAACTCATGTCCAAGCGTTTTCGAATGATCGGGATCGTGCTGGCATTGTTCGGTATTGGTTTCATGGGGGCAGGCATTTTCGCCTTCACCCAGGTACAAAACGGGTACGGCTCCCTGCAGTCGTTCAGCGAGGCGCAGAACGTCGAACTGAGCTATAACGAAGATGGACAGCTCATCGACCGTGGCGAGACCGCCGGAGCAGACGCAATCATGCTGCTCCTCACCGAGGACTGGAACTACCCGGTAGTCGAGTCCGACCTCGACCCGGCCGACCCGCTGGTCAACACGGCCAGTGAGTACATGTACCAGATGGCAGTCGTCGCCTACCACACCCTCCACGGGACGCAGACAGTCGTCCTCGAAGAGCCCGTCGAATACAACGGCGAGACCTTCGAAGCGGGCACTTATGAGTTCGCAGTCGATGGCCGCTACTGGACCGGCTTCGACCGGATGCACCCGATCGAGGGCCCGGCACGAAGCATGGCCTGGACCGGCACAGCACACGGACTCGTCGCCGAGCTCGGCGTCGGCACCGTCACCCACTCCACCCTTCAGCTGGGTCTGGCATTCGCCGGAGTCCTGGCCGGGCTGGGACTGGTGTTCCTCCTCACCGGAGCCGGCCTCTACTGGGCAGGCGCCGCCAAGGTCGAAGCCTACGAGATCAAAGTTCGGGACGAGGCAAAAGCACCAGAGATGGTCTGACGCCACAACCCGCTAGATAGAAACCCCCACCGGAAACGGTGGGGGTTTCTTGTTGTCTAGTGGTGTGTCGGCCAAATAGGTTGTGAGTGTCTCCGAGTCATCGGCGTCATCTGGCAAGGAGAAAAGCGCAGTCGCAGCCGGGGAGCTGCGGTGAGCATTTTCGACGCAGCCAGGGGCAACCCGATGAAATCGGGTTGCCTGGAGTTTGATGCTCAAACTCCCACGGATGGCATCCGCGGCGACGAGGGCCGGAGAGACTCCATCAGTATTTGAGCGACGCACCACTAACGCGCGAGTCGCTTCAACGCCGACCGGTCCACCTTGCCGAGATGGGTCTGAGGCAGCTTGTCGACGAAGAACACCCTCCTCGGATGTTTGTACGGCTCGAGCCGGGCCAGCACCCAGTCGATCAGGTCCTGTTCGGACACTTCGGGATGGGCTACTACGAAAGCCACCGGCTTGGAGAGCCCGGCCTCGTCGGACACCGCTACCACCGCAACTTCCAAAACCGCCTCGTGGTCGAGCAGGGTCGACTCGACTTCCTGGGGTCGGAACCACTTCCCCTTCACCTTGATCGCATCGTCGGCGCGTCCCCGGTGGGTCACGTAGCCCGCCTCATCGATCGACACCAGGTCGCCACCGACGAACCACTCACCCCGAAACGCCTCTTCGGTCTTCTCGGGCTCGTCGAAATATCCGAGGCCGAGGGAGTCGCCGCGCACCCAGAGCCGGCCGACCTCACCCGGCCCCACTTCGTTCCCGTCCTCGTCAGACGCTTTGATCTCGAACCCGGGCACCACCTTTCCCAGGGTCCCCGGCCTGACATCGCCGACTGTGTTGGTGATGAAGATGTGCCACATCTCGGCCGTGCCCAAACCGTCGAGCAACTCGACCCCGAACTGCTGTTTCCAGCGGTGATACAGCGTCTCGGGCAGGGCCTCGCCTGCCGACGTAGCCAGTCGGAGCGAGGACAGATCGCGATTCGCCGCGTCTGGGTGGGACACCATCTGGTTTATCGCTGAGGGGACATTCACCATCACCGTTGCCCGGTGCCGTTCGACACGGTCGAACAGCGCCTCCGGGGTGGGGTGGTCGGCAAACAGAACCGACGAAGCGCCGACGGAGAGCGGGAAAAGGAGGTTGGACCCGGTGGCATAGCCGAAGTACAGCTTGGGGACCGAGATCGTGATGTCGTCGGGGACCAGGGAGAGCGATCCCTGCCCGTAGAGGAGAGTGGTGTTGGCCAGGCTGCGATGGGTTTGCGCGACAGCTTTGGGAACACCCGTGGTTCCGCCCGAGAAAAGCCATATCGCCGGGTCTTCTGGCGAAGTAGGCACTGTTTCGACCTCCCCCGGTTCGATCCCGTCCGGTTCGAGCACAACAGTGTCCAGACCCGTCTCGGCAAGAGCCGAATCAAAGGACTCCTTGTAGCGGGCGTCAACGACGGCTGCCGTGGCCCGGGCCCGGTTGAGGATTCCGGCCATGGCCTCCCGGCTGAGCTCAGGGTTGACCATCACCACCACCGCACCGATCCGGAAAGTCCCGAATATCGCGACCGGGTAATGGAGCCCATCGGGAAGGACGATCAGGACCCGGTCTTCTCGTTTCACCCCGCCATCGACCAGGGCGGCGGCAAAACCCGAGGCGAGTGAGTCCAATTCGCCGAAAGTCACGTTCCGATCGTCCAAACGCAAGGCAACCCGATCGTTGGTCACCCGGAGATGGTCGCGCAATACCCAGCTGTCGGCATTCAGGGTCTCCGGCCAATCACTCATGGGGCTGACGGTAGTGGTCTGGCCAGCAACGATGGCGATGGTCGGGGCGCTGGCCGGGACTACGGTCGGGGCGATGAAGACAACCGTGATCACCGGGGCGACCTCAGGTATCGGACGGGCGACAGCATTCGCCCTCAGCCGGGAAGGCCATCACATCATCGTGGCCGGCCGCTCTCGGGACCGGAGCGCGGCTCTGGTGGCCGAGATCGAAGCATCCGGCGGCTCCGCCGGGTTTCTCCACGTCGACCTGGGATCGCTCGATTCGGTGCGGGGTGCGGCCGGAGATTTTGCCGGCCGGCGCCGGATGATCGATATCATGGTCAACAATGCCGGGGTCGGCATGGCGAAGGGCCTCACAGCCGACGGGTTCGAAAAGCACTTCGGGATCAACCATTTGGGCCATTTCCTGCTCAACCACCTGCTCCAGCCCGCTTTCCACCCGGGGACGCGGATCATCACGGTGGCCAGTGCGGTCCACAAGAGGGTCGACGGAATCGACTTCGAGCGTCTCACCCGGAAGGGGCGTTCGATGTTCCGCCTAGACGAGTATGCGGTCTCCAAGCTCGCCAACGTCCTCTACACCGCTGAGCTTGCCCGCAGACAGAGCGAATGGAACACCTACGCCGTACACCCCGGATTCGTCAACACCAAGATCCTGCCCGGCTGGCTGCGCCTCCTGCGCAGTGCACGACTCCTCACACCCGAGCAGGGAGCGGCTACCACGATCTATTGCGCAACCGAGCCGGAGCTTGAAGCCGAATCCGGCCGGTACTACGCCCGGGGAACAGAAGCCGAACCGTCGCCAGCAGCTCAGGACCCCGATCTGGCTGCGAAGTTGTGGGACCGCTCCGAGCAATGGTGTGGCATCGAGTGGCGGTAGTGGTCTGTCGGTCAAATAGGGCGTGCGTAGCTCCGAGTCATCGAGGTCATCTGGCAAGGAGAAGCGCGCAGTCGCAGCCGGGGAGCTGCGGTGAGCACTTCGACGCCGCCAGGGGCCTCGAGGGCCGGAGGAACGCCGTCGGTGTTTTGGCCGACAGGCCACTAGCGTCAAGGTGAAATGGGATCCGAAGGCATCTACTACGGCGACTACCTGCAACTGGACAAGTTGTTGGACGCCCAGCATCTGGAGAGCACCAAAGCAGGTGACACCAAACACGACGAGATGCTCTTCATCATCGTTCACCAGGCGTATGAGCTGTGGTTCAAGCAGATCCTCTGGGAGCTCGACGACGTGCTGACCATGTTCGGAGGCGAACAGGTCGCCGAAGGGGATATGGGCCGCGTCGTCAGCCGGCTCCGTCGGATCACCGAAATCCAGACGCTGCTGATCCAGCAGATCTCGGTGTTGGAGACGATGACGCCTCTCGACTTCCTCGACTTCCGCGACTACCTCTTCCCCGCCTCAGGTTTCCAGTCGGCCCAATTCAGGATCGTCGAGAACAAGCTGGGGATGCGGCCCGAGGACCGCCTCCTCTTCGAAGGTGCTCCCTACACGGAACGTTTCGACGAGGACGACAAACAGGCTGTCCTCGAGACACACGATGACAAAACCCTCTTCAACGAAGTCGAGCGTTGGCTGGAGCGAACGCCGTTCCTCGAACACGGTGAGTTCAGGTTCTGGGATGCCTTCCGGAGTGCAGTCCAGGGGCGGCTCGAGGCCGACCGCCAGGTTGTGGCGAACAACCCGAATCTGACCGAGGAGGAGCGTGCGGCGCAGATGAAGGACTTCGACTTGACCATGCGCCAGTACGAGGCGGTGTTCGACCCTGCGAAGCACGCCGGCCTTGAGCGTGCCGGGCAGCGCCGGCTCAGCCACAGGGCCTTCCAGGCGGCCCTCTTCATCACGCTGTATCGCGACCTGCCTGCGCTGCAGGAACCGCACCGGATGCTCGAGCTGCTGATGGACATCGACGAGAGTTTCACCGCCTGGCGTTACCGACACGCCCAGATGGCGCTGCGGATGATCGGGAGACGGATCGGCACCGGTGGGTCGGCCGGGGCAAAGTATCTGGAGAAGTCGGCGGAGAGGAGCAAAGTGTTCGGAGACCTGTTCAATCTCACGACCTTCCTGGTGCCCCACGCCGAACGCCCCGAACTGCCCAAATCCGTTGTCGAGTCGATGAAGTTCCGTTACCAGGCATGAACCTGAGGGAGCATTTCTCGAAGTTCTTCGAGCACGACCCGGACCGGCTCCATTTCGCAGCGCACTCCCACCACCCCTGGCCCGACGTCGCCTTCGGAGCCCATCAGCAGTACTGGGAGGACTCTGCCCGGATGGCCGACGACAAGTGGGACCACGTGTTCGACCACGTATTGCCCGAGACCCGAAGGTTGGTCGCCGGTATTCTCGGCGCACCGGACCCCGATACGCTCACCTTTGCCCCCAACACCCATGACTTCCTGGTGCGGATCTTCTCCTGCATCGAGCCGCCTGTACGGATCCTCTCGACGGGATCTGAGTTTCACTCTTTCGCCCGCCAGTCGCGAAGGTGGGAAGAGGCCGGTCTCGCCATCGTCGACCGTATCGAGACCGAGCCCTTCGAAGACTTTGGATCTCGCTTCCTGCGGAGTGTCGAGGCAGGTATCCACGATCTGATCTACGTGTCCTCGGTCTTCTACGACTCCGGCTTCCCGGTGGCGGGGATAGCGGATCTCGTCTCGGCAACTCCCAATGACACCACATTCTTTGTCATCGACGGCTACCACCAGTTCATGGCCCGCCCCATCGACCTCGCTCCTGTGGCCGACCGTGCCTTCTTCGTCGCCGGCGGATACAAGTACGCAATGGCAGGCGAAGGGGTTTGTTTCCTCCACTCTCCTCCCGGATACGGTGAGCGCCCTGTCGACACCGGTTGGTACGCCGGGTTCGGCCAACTCGAGTCGGGAGTGAGCGACATCGTCCCCTACGCCAAAGACGGATCCCGTTTTGCCGGAGCCACCTACGACCCTTCCGGCGTCTACCGGCTGGGGGCGGTGCTCGGCTGGCTCGAATCGTCGGGAATCGACCCGGGAACCATCCACAATCATGCTGTGTCTCTGCAGGATCAGTTCCTCGACTCCGAACCGGGCCTGGGCGAGTTGATCCCCGGACCCGGGAGCGACCGGGGTAACTTCCTGACGTTCCGCCACCCCGATGCCTTCGCCCGCTACCAGGCTCTTCACGATCGCGGTGTGATCACCGATTACCGCGGAGACCGGCTCCGGGTCGGCTTCGGGGTCTACCACGGACCCGAAGACGTCACCCGCCTGATCGACATCGTCAAGTCCATCACCTAATCCTGCACAGTGCACAGAGAGTCGAAAACCGCGCCCTCCTGCACAGCGCAAACGGGAGGCGGCCTGCACAGTGCAAAGGGATACGGGTAGACATTTCGACTACCGGGCAGGCACAATGCGTCTCCGATGCAATTACCAGATCTGAGAGTCGCGCCCATCGAGGAGATCCGGCCCCATGAGGACTTCGACCCGTTCCGTGTCGACCGCCTCCGCGACCGGATCGACTCCGACGGCATCCAGATCAACCCCATGGTCTGCGCTCTGGCCCCCAACGGTTCCTATGTGCTCCTCGACGGTGCAACCCGACGGGAGGCGTTCAACCGCCTCGGTATGCCCCATGCCGTCATCCAGATCGTCGATCCCGGCTCGGTGAGATTGGAGACATGGCATCATGTACTCTCGAACGGCAAGGCCGAGACCCTGATCGAAGCGCTGGGGGCGTCGGAAGTCTTCGAGCTCGTCGACGACCGGGGCACCCCGCGGATCAATCTCGCTGACGAAGGTTGGAGAACGGCGCGGGGAATCGGGGTCAGCACCAACACCTGCCTCAATGCCCTGGTTGACTGCTACCACGGGAAGATGACGGTCACCAGGGTCACCGACCCGAGCGAGAGAGCGGTGGCATCGACCCACAATGAGTGGACCGCCATAGTCGAGTTCCCGGCTCTCACCATCGAAGACGTGATGAAGGCAGCCACTGAGGCCGACTTCGTCCCGGCGGGCATCACCCGATTTGTGGTCACCGCACGGGCACTGCGGCTCAACATCCCCCTCGACCTCCTGATCGATCATGGTGACACCGAGACCAAACAGGAACGCCTCGATGAGGTACTCGCCAGACGGGCCCGCGAGGGCCGGATCCGCCGTTACGACGAGCCCGTGATAATCCTCGACGACTGAGCGCCAAAGACCGTTCTGTGAGTGTTTCCGCACCCAGAGTGTCCCCAGATCTTCACAGAACGGGTTTTAGCCGGGGATGACGGCCACCCCGACGATCTCGACGACAGCCTCCGGATCGACCAGTTCGCTGACGCCGATTAGTGCCATCGCCGGATAATGCCTCCCGAACACCGATCGGTACGCCTTACCCACCTCTCCGAGGTTGTCCCGGTAGGCGCCCACATCCGTTGTGTAGATGGTGAGGGAGACCAAGTCGGTCGGCGCTCCCCCGGCCTCCTCTACCACTGCTGCAACATTCCCACAGGCACGGTTGAACTGCGCGACAAACCCCTCGTCGAGAGACATATCCTGGTGGTGACCGGTCTCACCGGCGATGTGGAGCAGCCGTCCGGGCCCGGATATCACGCCGTGAGAGAAACCGGACGGCGGCGCCAGCTGCGACGGGTTGATCGGCAGACTGCTCATTTTCCCTTCCAGTCCGGTTTCCTCTTCCCGGTGAACGCCTCGTAGAACTCGGCATGGTCCTCGGTGGTCATCAACAGGGCCTGAGTGAACGCCTCCAGCTCGATCGCCGAACCCAGGTCCATGTCGAGCTCGCGGCTGAGCAGAATCTTGGTCGACCCGTAGGCGAGGGTCGGGCCGGACGCCAACTGCGAAGCGATGTCGGTCGCTACCCGCACCAGTTCGGAATCAGGGACGATCTTTGTGGCCAGACCCACCGACTCCGCCCGTCCGGAGTCGACAGGCTCGCCGAGAAGGAGGAACTCCGTTGCCCGGCCGAGCCCGACCACGCGGGGAAGAAGGTAGGCCGAGCCCATGTCGGCACCCGCGAGGCCAACTTTGGTGAAGAGAAAGTGAAAGCTGGCAGATTCTGCGAGAACCCGCAGGTCGGCGGCGAGTGCGATCACAGCCCCGGCACCGGCGGCGACTCCGTTGACGGCCGCGATGATCGGCATGGGAAGCCTCCGCATCGCCTCGACCACCGCACCCGTCATCCGGGTGAATTCGAGAAGGCCTTTTGTGTCCATCTCCAGAAGCTTTCCGATTATCTCGTGAACATCGCCACCGGAGCAGAAACCCCTGCCTTCGCCGGTGATCAGAAGGACGGACACATCGTCGCGGTGCTCGACTTCAGCCAGGAGATCCCGGAGATCGGCGTAGACCTCGAAGGTGAGGGCGTTGAGACGATCAGGCCGGGTGAAGGTAACGACCCCGACCCCACCGGTGACGCTGAACCGGAAGTGGTTCCATTCCCCGGTGAACGAGGCTGATGAACGAAAAGGGCTCACAGACGGGGAGGCTAACGCCGTCGGGAGCGGATAGCAGCCGTCCTTTGCAGGAATTGATTAGGTTCTAGCCTATGGAACCAACACTCGACGAGGTTCGCGAAGAGCTGGCCGCGATTCATGATGAACTTCTTTCCCTTCCGGCCAACGACTTCGCCAGACGCTCCGCTCTCAAGGAGCGACAACAGGAGTTGCGCAAGTTATCCCACGAGCTGGCCGAAGGACTGCCGATGCATGATCGGGCGATCCTGGTCGCCGAGTTCAATCGGCTCCAACAGGTGAGAGACCGCCTCCTCGACGAGCGGCTCAGTGTGAGCGGTGAGGGGGTCGGCGACGCCGGTATCGACAACATGTTCATCAATGCGGTGAACCGCGCCATCGAGTCGGGCGCAGGATTGGATGACGTTGAGAAGCGGATCAATCAGATCCTCATCCAGATGAAAAGCGTCAAGTAGAAGTTTGAGCTCACGGACGGATCGCGTTCTGCAGGCCGAGGAAATCGGCGCCCGGCTACTCGCATCTGCACATACCTCGAGCGGTGTGAACTGCGAGTTGGTGAAGGCGATCGCCAACGAAGGTCTGCTCGACTCTGTGTTTGCCCCGGAAGGGGTGACTGCGGTCGACCTGTGTGCGATACGCCAGGGTCTCGCCCGCACCAACACTGCAGCGGAAACCGCCTTCGCTCTCCAGGGCCTGGGGGGGACGCCAATACTCACCTCAGGCACGGCAAAGGTGCGCGACCGTTGGGTGCCGTTGATGCGAAGCGGTGAGGCAGTGGTCGGCTTTGCCCTCACCGAGCCCGGGGCCGGGTCCGACGCCGCGGCTGTGACGACAAGGGCCGAGAAGGACGGTGAGGGGTACCGGATCACCGGTGAGAAGGCGTACATCTCCAACGCTCCCGATGCCGACGTCTACACGGTGTTCGCCAGCACCAACCCAGATGCGGGGAGCCGGGGGATCTCCGCGTTTGTCGTTCCGGCTGACGCTGCGGGCCTGAGTGGCAGCGCGATCGAGATGGTCTCACCCCACCCGATCGGCCGGCTCGGCTTCGATGGGGTGCTCGCCCCGGCGGAGAGCCTGCTCGGGGAGGTGAACCGGGGTTTCAGGGTGGCGATGCAAACCCTCGACCTGTTCCGGCCCAGCGTTGGAGCATTCGCCCTCGGTATGGCTGAAGCTGCGCTACGGGAGGCCGTGGGCCACGCCACCACCCGGAACGCCTTCGGTAGACCTATCGCCGAGTTCCAGGGCGTCTCCCATCAGCTGGCCGATGTCCGGACCGCGATCGCAGCGTCGGAACACCTCGTATACGCCGCGGCCGAAGCATTCGACGCGGGAGACAGAGATTTATTGACCGGGTTGGCGGCAATGGCCAAGCTTCATGCCACCGAGACGGCGCACAGAGCTGTCGATGTGGCCATCCAGGTGCTCGGCGCCCGCGGCTTGGAGAAAGACTCGCTCCTCGCCCACCTCTACCTCGAGGTCAGAGCCCCACGGATCTACGAAGGAACCTCCGAGATCCAGCGGAACATCATTGCAAGGGAGCTGTTCGGCGGTCGGATCTAAGCGACGCTGTAACGCGCCCGCACCATGACGCAGGCTTCCGCTATCCAATCGAATCCACCGTCCTCCAGGGCCTGGCGCAGAGCCGGTGAGAAGGCACCGGGCTGAACCCAGATGTTCTCGACACCGGCTTCTTTGCAGGTCTCCAGGACTTTGATCCCTTTTGGAGCTGGCACCACGAGAACAGCGATCGTGGGTGTATGCGGTGTGTCGAGGACCGTCGGATAACACGGGTCGCCGTCCACGGTCTCCCTCCCGGGATTGACCGCGTACACCTCGAAACCTTTCGCTTTGAGATCTCGATAGATGATCCCCCCGTATTTGCCCGGTGTGTCGGTGGCGCCGACAACGGCGATGGTGGTGTGCGGCTCGGAAAGGAGAGGGGTTAGGTCTTTGTTCATCAACAAGTAGAACAGGATCGAGCAGAAGGTTGTTCCGGTTGTTTGGCGCCCGGCCCTGGCTCACCAGTCCCCCCCCCAGCGACCAAAGGGAGCGGGCCTGAAACTCCACGAGTCGAGACCCACACGCGGGCCAGACATCGTCGATGAGAACGTGCCCCGTCCCCACCCTGTGGGCGGTGGCAGAGATGCTCCCGTGGAAGAGACGGCGGGAACCAATACTTGGTACCGTCGCGGACGTGACCGATGTAATCGTCGATGGCGGCCCGCTGACAACCGACCAGGTGGTAGATGTTGCCCTTGGTGGTGCCAGGGCAGTGCCCGGGCCGGGCCTCGCCGACCGGATGGGGCCGGCACGCAGGCTTGTCGACGATGCGGTCGAATCGGGGGAGACCATCTATGGGATCACCACCGGTTTCGGGGCTCTGGCCACCACTCACATCGGGAAGGAGGACTCTGAGACTCTCCAGTACAACCTGATCCGCTCTCATGCCACCGGCGTCGGCGAACCGATGCCCGACAGCGTGGTCAGGGCCATGCTCCTGCTCCGGGCGCGAACTCTGGCCCAGGGGCACTCCGGGGTGCGGCCGGTGGTGGTCGAGCGCCTTCTCGAGATGCTCAACCAGGGGATTCTCCCCGTCGTGCCCGGCCAGGGATCGGTCGGCGCGTCCGGTGACCTCGCTCCGTTTGCACATCTCGCCCTTCCCACCATCGGGGAGGGCCTGGTCCGCGTCGATGGGGAGATCGTGCCGACGAGCAAGACCGACCTCCAGCCGCTTTCCCTGCAGACCAAGGAGGGCCTTGCCCTCCTCAACGGGACCGAGGGGATGACCGCAATGGGGGTGCTCGCCCTGCACCAGGCGCGCACGCTCGTCGAGGCCGCCAACGTCGCCTGCGCCCTTTCGGTGGAGGCACTGATGGGAAGCTCACGCCCGTTCCGACCAGAGGTGCACGATCTCCGCCCCCATCCGGGACAGTCCAGGTCTGCCCACCACATCGCCCTCCTGATCGAAGGGTCCGGAATCGGCTCCAGTCACGCAGACGACTTCGACCACGCGGTACAAGACGCCTACTCGTTGCGTTGCGCCCCCCAGGTACACGGAGCGGTGAGCGACACCCTCGACCACATGGAAGCGGTTCTCACCCGGGAAATGGGTTCGGTGGTTGACAACCCGATTGTCTTCCCCGACTCTGGCGAGGTGATATCGGCCGGCAACTTCCACGGCCAACCTCTGGCCTTTGTCCTCGATTTCGCCGCCATCGCCACCGCCGAGCTGGCTTCGATCTCCGAGCGGCGCACCGACCGGATCCTCGACCCTGCAAGGTCGGGCGGCCTCCCTGCTTTCCTCGCCGCCAACCCCGGCCTCGACTCGGGTTACATGATCAGCCAGTACGTCCAGGCGGCCCTTGTCGCTGAGAACAAGGGACTCGTCCATCCTGCTTCGGTGGAGTCGATACCTACGTCGGGCAGCCAAGAAGACCATGTCTCCATGGGTTGGGGCGCAGGAAAGAAGCTGTTCCCTCTCCTCGACAATGTGCGCAGGGTGCTGGCCATCGAGATCCTCTGTGCAGTTCAGGGAATCGAGTACCGCCACCCGCTCCGGCCTGCTCCCGGGACGGCGGCCGTTGTCGACCTGGTGCGGTCTCACGTTCCCCCGCTCACCTCCGATCGGTCACTCAGCAGTGAGATCGAACTCGTCGCTGGGCTGATCGCCAACAGAACCCTCGTTTCGTAGATGGGGTTCCTACTCACCGGGATCGGTCATCTCACCACGAACGTCGGGTCTCCGATCAGCGATGCGGTTGTGGCAGTCGACGGGACGCGTGTCTCATTTGCAGGTCCGGCTTCTGACGCTCCGGAGCAGGCGGGACGCACCGTCATCGACTGTGCAGGCGGGGCTGTCCTCCCTGGTTTCGTCGACGCCCATACCCACGTCGTCTTCGCCGGCGATCGGTCAGCTGAGTTCGCCAGGCGCCTCGCCGGGGCAACGTACGCCGAGATCGCCGCTGAAGGCGGAGGGATCCTCTCGACGGTCGAGGCAACGAGGAGCGCATCAGAGGACGAACTCTTCCGATTTGCCTCGCAGCGGATCTGGCGGATGATCGGTGCCGGGACGACAACCATCGAGATCAAGTCGGGTTACGGGCTGGAACCCGAGACGGAGCTGCGTTTGCTCCAGGTAGCCAGGCGGATCGGCCAGGAGCTTCCGGTAACCGTCAAAACCACATTTCTGGGCGCACACTCGATCCCGGCGGAATTCAGGACCAAACGCGATAACTACATACAGCTGCTCATCGACGAGATGCTGCCCGCTGCCGCACCCCTCGCTGACTACTGCGACGTCTTCGTCGAAGATGGGGTATTCGACGTCGACGAAGGCCGAGCGATTCTCCAGGCTGCCGCAACCCTCGGTCTGGGGGCCCGGGTACATGCCGAGCAGCTGAGCCACGGCGGCGGGGCAATGCTGGCTGCCGAGATCGGGGCGGCCAGCGCCGACCATCTCGACTATGCCACGGTGGAAGACGCCCGGGCCATGGCGGCCGCGGATGTGGCCGCTGTCCTGGTGCCGGGAGCAAGCTATACCCTCCGGGCCGCTCAGGCGCCGGGGCCGATGTTGTGGGAAGAAGGATGCACCGTGGCTCTGGCCACCGACTGCAACCCGGGGACGTCCTACTTCGAGGCCATGGCCCCGATCATCTCGCTCGCGGTGGTCCAGATGGGCCTGACTGCCGAGCAGGCGATCTGGGCTGCGACCAGGGGTGGGGCCCTTTCGCTCGGACTCGACGATCGGGGCATGATCACCCCGGGGGCACCGGCCGACCTCACGGTCCTCGACGCCCCCAACCCGAGCCACCTCCCCTACCGGCCGGCGTCGAACCTGGTCAGACTTGTGATCTCTTCGGGAAGATTAGTTTCCGGGGCGGGGTGAGCCCTCGGCCCGGACCACGGCAGGAGTCCGCAAGGTGGCGTCGAGGCGTTCTGCGCCCTCCGGAGTGGAGCGACCCGCAACGTCTCTGATGCGGGCAATGCGCACCACCAGGAAGGTGAGCCAGGCAGCAACCGCAAACGAGATGGAGAGTGGGGTGACGCTTCCGTCGTACAGTTGGTCGATGAAGGCGCCGATGAGGGCCGCCAGACCGGTGGAAACAGTGCCAATGATCGCCGAAGCGATTCCGGCGACTGCCCCCATCGGGATCATCGCCACGGTGTTGAGGTTGGGGATGAGGAGCGACTGGAACAGCACCAGCAACCCCAGCCCGACTATGAATGCCCACAGTCCGGGCCGACCATCTGTGCTCACGGCCAGCACCGCGAGCAGTGTTGCCGAAACCACATAGCCCACCACCATCACATTGATGAGTGTCGAAAGGCCGAAACGGCCCACCAGCCAGCTGTTGGTCAGCATCCCGACGCCCATCACCAGCGCGATCCCGCCGAATATGAGAGGAAAGGCGTCCGCACTGTCGAAAACATCGGTGAAGATCAGCTCGGAGCTTGCAATGTAGGAGAGGAAGGCTCCGAAGAGCACTGACAGTCCCAGCGTCACCATTGCCGTGACCCGGTTGGTGACGACGATCTTCATCGACTCGACAACGCTACGGAATCCGATCTCTCGTCGGTTCTCCGGCCGGAGCGTCTCCGGCAGGCGCAAAGACCAAACCCCGACGATCAATGCGACGACAACCGCGAAACCGAATGCTCCGCGCCATGAAATCCAGTCGGTGAGCACCGCCCCGATGCTGGGGGCGATCGCTGGGACCAGGATGAACACGGCGAGGATGAAGGACATCAGCTTCGCCATCTCGCTGCCTTCATGGGTGTCGCGCACGATGGACAGGGTCAGCACCCGGGGTCCGGCGGCGCCCAGCCCCCAGACGAATCGGGCCACCAGAAGGAACCCGAAAGAGGGAGCGAACACCGACGCAATGGCACCGATCAGGAAAATCGCCAGCCCGGCGTAGATCAGAGGCTTGCGCCCGTAGCGATCGGCGAGAATGCCGTAGACGATCTGGGACAGGGCCATTCCCAGGATGAACGCAGTGACAAGGCCCGCCACAGCCGTCGAATCCGGCTCCATGCCGAACTCGTCGCGAATGTCCGCCATGGCAGGGAGCATCAGGTCGATCGAGAGTGCGGCGATCGACATCAAGAGTGCCATCAGGGCAATGAACTCGATGCGCCCGACGGAGCGGCGGCCATCGGTGGCAACAGCTAGTTGAGTTTGCATTCAGACCTCACGAAGAACCGGTGGTGGCACCTGGATAAATGACAACCCCACCTCAGACACCGATGTTCCCACCAAAACCAGATCAGCACAAAGCCAACTTCGGTTGTTAGTTGCGCGGCTCAGGCCAGTCGATGCCACCACGTTGGCAGCCCGTCGACCACTTCGCCCGGGGTGGTCGCGAGGCCCGGGCATCTAGCCACTTCGGAGACGATTGCTGACGCCGGGCCGCTCATGGGACCGACTGTGCTCGCGGCTACCGGTGTCCCGCAGCGGATCAGTTCGATCCCGACCCAGACGAACTCCCAGGGCTCGGGGTTGGGGCCCTGGGCGGTGACATCGTCGGGGTATGAAGGGATGAAACCGAACCTCTTCGCGTTGTAGAAGTTGTCCCTCGAGAGCCATTCGTAGTCAGGAGTGCTGCGGAATTCTCCGAAGGTCCCGTCGCGATAGCGGAAGTCGAGGGCGTAGCCACCGTGATGTTTTGACGTCCCCGGGATCGAATACCAGACGAGGCTCGCATTGATCGCCTCGTCCGACGTCCCCTCGAGCTTGGAGAGGAACTGGGTCCGTTGGGTCGCCGGAGATCGATACGCCGAGGAGACGATGAACTGGAGACCGACGTCTCGCGCCGCCTCCTTGAGCTGGGCCCAAGCCGCTGCCGCCTGTGGCTGCATGGGAACTCCATCGACAGACGTGAGATTGCCCGAGGCGATTGGCCGCAACTGATAGCCGCGGGCAAAGGCTATCTCCCAAATCCGGTCGTCGAGAGCAGCGTCGCCGGTCACGGACATTTGGCCGGCCGGCTGGGACAGCCCTGGCAGATGATGCGTCACCGCATAGTCGTAAAGCTCGTTGAATTGGTCTCCGGTGTAGACCGGGAACTCATCGCTTTGAGCGGCAGCATCCAGCGGGCCGACCAACACCAGGACCAGAGTGAAAGCGAGTGCGAGAGTTCGCATCGTAAAACGGTATCCGATCACCGCCGTTACCAAAGGGTTCTCGGCTACCGATATCCCGCTTGCACAGTGCACAGAGATGCGGAAACCGCACCCCCATACACAGTGCAAAGATGGTTTGGGCGACGTAGTGCACAGAGATGCGGAAATCGCACCTTCATGCACAGTGCAAAGGGGTTGCTACCAGGCTCCTCCGCCACCGCCACCGCCACCGCCACCGCCACCGCCGGAAAAGCCTCCGCCACCACCCGATGAGGACGGAGGAGTGAAGGCGCCGGAGAGGGCCGATTCGAGGCCGGAGAAGGCATTCTCCGTGCTTCCACCCGAATATCCGTGACTGCCGTACCAGTAGATCGACGAGCTCGACTCGAGCACCTCCGGAGCATGCAGCCTGGCGTGCTCCAATACTTCGGTTGCGACCCCGAAACCGATCGCGTAGATCAAGAACTTGTCCCACAGGTCGAGAGAGATTGCAGGCGCCTCCTCGAGCCGCGAGAAGTCGGCGAGGTACCGCCGGAATGCACTCCACCGGGCAGCCTCCAGACCGCCCTCCTTGCTCCGCCGAATCCTGACCCGCCTGAAGCTGATGAGGATGATGGTCACGACAGTCCCGATAACCAAGCCGATCAGACTCAAGGCAGCGAGTGTTGCCCCTCCCGGGCGATCACGGAGCACATTGGGAACCAGAAAGAACGCCCCGACCGTGGCCAGGACAAGGCTAAGGCCGACGAAGGAGGCGATTTTGGTTCCCTGGTCGTTGATGAGCCCCGAACGGCGAACCGCTTCACGCGCCTTCTCCCCGAAGGTCTGGTAGGTCTTGGCGTTTGCCGCCGCATCGTCGCGGATGGCGGTGCGGAACTCATGGAGCGGCACCGGGCCCTCGTCGAGCACCCGCTTCACCACCGTCATCACCGACTGCTCGAAGTCGCGCAACCCTGTCTGCTTTTCTCCCAGAGACAGTTGCAGATCGGAAATTGTCTCTTTCCTCAGGCCCGCCCAGGTGACTTTCTCCACCTGAGTGGGCTCGGCTTTGATCGCACCCTGCCGTATCAGGTCGAAAAGCGTCGCGGTGAACTCGCGTTCGGTGACCGCGCCCTGGCTGAGCAAGACACCAACTTCGGCCGGTGTTAGTTCGGTGGGCGGCTCCTGTTCGTACTCACGGTCGTAGTCCACCTTGTGCTCCCGGCCGTAACCGAAATAGACGAGTCCCCCAAGACCAAGGAGCGGCACCAGAATTCCGAGCGCGCCAACGATCAGACCGGTACGGCCGGCCTGCCGTGCTTCGTCGGCGTCGTTGGCAAACTCCTCCTCCTCGGCAAGGATCTGAGGAAGACCCTCCTCGCTCACCCGAACCGCCCCGTCGGTCGAAGCGAGAGACGAGGTGGGGATTACGACGCGCATCTCCACCCACTGCTCGGAGGGAACCCCGGAGGCAGTCAACGAGGGCGAGATCCCGTCGTCACCAAGAGACGTCTCTCCGTTGACGCCAAATGGATGGCCCCAAACCCGGACGTCGCCCGCGGAAAGACCCGACGGAAGGTGCATCCTGGACTCGAGGTTGTCGAGCCCTACCGACCACTGATCTCCCCAGACTTTCAGGTTGATGTCGACCACATCGTCCCATGCAACCGCCATCCCGGTGAGATGGTAGGAGAGGCGGAAAGTACGCATCTCGTCGAAAGACGAGTGATGCCAGACGATCCTGACGTACGACGGGTACAACTCGACACCGTAGGTGCCGGGAGGTGAGCTGGTGCAACCCAAGGTGGTGCATCCGCCCGTGCTGTACTCGACCGCTTCGTCAGCGACACGAATGTTGCTGATCGTCGCTCCACCGGTGAGCGGGATATCCCGGTATGCCCCGCTGAAACTTCCGTCGAAGTCGAAGGTGAGCTGCTCCACGACATCGAGCGACCCGTCGTCGTTGACGGTGATGTCGACGTCGGCGTCGGAAAGCCAGAACGACTTGGCCTCGGCGGGCAGTGCAGGGGCAAAGACCAGCCCGACAACCAGAACGAGCAGGAGTCTTTTCACCTCAAGCCCAGTGTCCTAGAAGTTGACCGCGGGGGCTTCCTCAGCCTCCGGCCCGCCCTCGAAGAACTCGCGTACATCGAATCCGGTAATTGCGGCCACGATATTGACCGGGATCTGCTGAACCTGATTGTTGTAAGTGAGGACGGTGTCGTTGTAGATCTGGCGGCTGATCGCGATCTTGTTCTCCGTGTCGGCGAGATCTGCCTGCAGCGATGCGAAGTTCTCCGAAGCCCGCAGCTCCGGGTAGTCCTCGGCGACGGCAAAGAGCTGGCGAAGTGCCGCAGTGAGGAAATTCTCCGCTCCTGCCTGCTCTGCGGGCCCCGAGGCCGCCTGAGCTCCGGCCCTCGCCTGGGTCACCTGCTCAAAGGTGTCCTGCTCGTGGGTGGCATAGCCCTTGACGGTCTCCACGAGGTTGGGGATCAGGTCGTAACGCCGCTTCAGCTGCACTTCCACCTGGCCCCAGGCGTTGTCGACCCGGTTACGAGACCGGACCAACGAGTTGTAGATCACAACGATTATCAGCAACAGGACGAGAACTACGGCCCCAACAATTATCCATTCCATGGCGGGCAGTCTAAGTGCTCGGGTCCCCGGATTGCGTTGCTACCGTCATAAAGGTCAAATCGAATGGAGAACCATGACATCCGCCTCGGCAACACTCAACCAACTGCTCGGCCTCGATCACGAGCCGGTTGCGATCACGTTCCTCACCGAGGAGTCATCCAATGGGGTGCCGAGATTCGACGCACCGATGTCGGAACCAACTGAAGACGGCCGCTCCGGTCGTGCCGCCGCTCCCTGTGTCTTCTGGATGCACGGCCACGAGCGCACCTTCGACACCATGTTCGAGGACCACGGCAACTGCTCGGTTGGACTGTTCACACATGGCTTTGCCGGCGCTGAGGACATCATCGACAAGGATGATGTTGGCGCTCTGCTCGACGTCGGGTGGGTGACCATGGAGGCGTTCGCCGGGGTTGAGGCCCTCGATCGCAAACCCACAGGTGTCCGCTACGGACCGTTGCATGAGGCGACGGCGACACCCGATGTGGTTTTGCTCCGGGTCACCCCGAAACAGATGATGGCCATCAACGATGCTGTCGACGTGGAGTGGTCGGGCAAGCCGCAGTGCCAGATTCTGCCCCGGGCGGCCAATAAGGGAGTCATCGCCGCTTCGATGGGTTGCGCCCTCTCCCGGGCCCGCACCGGCATGGGTGACGATGAACTGACAGTCGCCGTGCCCGGCAAACGCGTCGACGAGCTGGTCGACGCCCTCCAGTCGGTGAGCAACGCCGACTCAGCGGTGGTCGGCTACGCCACAGCCGACATGGCCAGGTTCTGACCGTACCGCCAACCCAATAACGGACACATCCGAACCAAGGTAATTGCCGCCGTCCTGGCTGGAGCCCCGCTCGATATGGCGCACACCCTCAGTGGGCCCGGGTTATCGCGGCGGAGGGGTGAGGCTGTCGACAGCTGCCGTCCAATCTTCGGGTAGTTTGACCGGAGAGGGGCGGCTCATCAGACGGAGGTACAGGGCGGAAGCCGATCCCTCGATGGTCTCTCCTGGGTCCCCGTCGCCGTAATGCCAGTGACGTCCCAGGTCGGTGGCGGTGAGCGCTAGGGAACGGGTGTCCTCCAACCGTGGAAACCACATGACACCGAACTCATCGAGCCCGGTCACAGCCACATCGTCGAGCAGCGGAGAAGGTTCGCCGAAGGCCTGTTCTGCGTCCCAGCGGTGGACTCCGGCCTCGATCAGCATCCGGTTGACCCAGGCTCCAATTGTGGGCTCGGGTACCAGGCCCCACACCGGGGTGTCCGGATCACTGTCGCGGAGTATCGACACCACTTCCCGAAGACGCTCGTCGAACCATGACGCGATGTCGACGCCGTCGTCGGGGCGGGGTGACGAAGGCCGCTCCGTCAGCAGGTCGCGGCAAATCAATGCCGTCCGACCGAGGATGCCCCCGGTGTGCGACAACAAGCCGGCCATCGTCCAACCTGGATACTGAGGAACCGGCCTCTCCGGATCGTCCCTGCCGAGGTCGAGGATCCGGTTCCCTTCCGACTCAATCAGGTCAAGCGGGTCAGCCAAGGGCTCTCTCCATGGCCTCACCCATGTCTGAGGGTGTCTCGGCCACCACGATGCTCGCGGCCGTCATTGCCTCGATCTTGGCCTCCGCGGTTCCCTTCCCCCCGGAGACGATGGCACCCGCATGGCCCATCCTCTTGCCCGGGGGTGCCGTTGTCCCGGCGATAAACCCGGCAACGGGAATCGTCATCTCTTTGGCGACGAACTCGGCAGCCTCTTCTTCGGCGGTCCCGCCGATTTCGCCGATCATCACCACACCCTCGGTTTCGGGGTCAGCTTCGAAAAGCTCGAGGATTTCTACGAAGTTGGTCCCGTTGACCGGGTCGCCGCCTATTCCGATCGCGGTTGTCTGCCCGAGGCCACGCAAGGTCAGTTGGTGGACAGCCTCATAGGTGAGGGTTCCCGACCTGGAGACCACTCCGATCTTCCCCCGTTCGTGGATGTATCCGGGCATGATCCCGATCTTGCACTCGTGCGGTGTGATCACCCCTGGGCAATTTGGCCCGATCAGGCGTGTGCCCCGTCCATCGAGGTATCGCTTTGCCCTCACCATGTCGGCGACGGGGATGCCTTCGGTGATGGCGACGACGAGCTCCACACCCGAAGCCGCTGCCTCCATGATGGCGTCGGCGGCGAATGGAGGAGGTACGTAGACCACGGAAGCATTCGCTCCGGTCTCGGCCACCCCCTGTGACATGGTGGCAAAGATCGGAAGCTCGACTTCGAAGGTGTCTTCCCGGTCGGGCACCCCCGAGTGATCGGTTTCCCCCTCGAACCTCATGGTCGTGCCGGCTCGCGACGGGTGGACCCCTCCAACCATCTGTGTCCCGTAGGCAATTGCCATTTCGGTGTGGAACTGCCCGACCTTGCCCAGGCCCTGCACGAGGACCCTGGTGTTCTTGTCTACAAGGATGCTCACTTGGTCAACTCCAGGATCTTGACGGCGCCGTCTCTCAAGCTGTCGGCGTTCACGACGTCGAGGCCCGACTCTTCGATGATCTGCTTGCCGAGTTTGACGTTCGTGCCTTCCAGCCTGACCACCAATGGGACTTCGAGACCAACCCTTTTCACCGCCTCGACGATTCCGTTCGCAATCACGTCGCAACGCATGATCCCGCCGAAGATGTTCACGAAGATCCCCTTCACATTCTCATCGCCGGTGATGATCTCGAACGCTGTCGACACCTGGTCGGCGTCGGCACCACCCCCCACATCGAGGAAGTTGGCTGGCTCCCCACCGACATGTTTGATCGTGTCCATGGTGGCCATTGCCAGACCTGCTCCGTTGACCAGACAGCCAATCGTGCCGTCGAGCTTGATGTAGTTGAGGCCGGCCGCTTTGGCGGCGAGCTCCGACGGGTCTTCCTCGGTGGGGTCACGCATCTCGGCCACTTCGGGATGACGGAACAAAGCGTTGTCGTCGAAAGCCATTTTTCCGTCGAGTGCCATCACCTCTCCACCTTTGGTGACGACCAGCGGGTTGATCTCGATGAGGTCTGTGTCCATCTCGGTCGCCATCGAGGCGAGAGCTTTGACGAACCCTGCGAAACTCTTCGATGCCTCCTCGCCGAGCCCGAGGCCCGTGGAAAGCTCGTTCGCCTGGAACGGGAGAAAGCCGACGGCGGGGTCGATTTCAGCTCGGAGGATCTTTTCAGGCGTCTCCTCAGCCACTCTCTCGATCTCGACGCCGCCCTCCGTCGACGCCATCACGATGTTGCGGCCAACAGCACGGTCGAGGAGCACGGCGAGATAGAGCTCTCGATCGATATCGATGCCCTGCTCGAGGTAGAGGCGGTTGACGATTTTGCCCTCGTCACCGGTCTGGATGGTCACCAGGGTCGAACCGAGCATCCTGGAAGCCAGATCGCGCACGGCCGCTTCAGCAGCTTCGACACCACCTTCGATACCCGCAATGATGACCTTGACGCCATTGACATCCGGATGCTCCTTGAATGTTCCTTTGCCCCGGCCGCCGGCGTGAATCTGTGACTTGAGGACGACAACCGGATTCCCCGATGTCTCGATCAGCGGCCTGACTGCGGCGACAGCCTCCTCGACGGTGGTCGCCACATGACCCATGGGCACCGCGATTCCCCGCTCCCCCATGAGCTGTTTCGCCTGATATTCGTGAATCTTCAATTGGCTCCTTCCTTGTGAACTTTCTCGGCGACATTCTCCTCCACCCAACCTGTCACTTGATCCAGCGGTGTTCCGGGGGTGAAGAGCATTACGATCCCGGCCTGTTTGAGGGCCTCGTGGTCGGCGTCGGGGATCACACCACCACCGAAGACGATTATGTCCCCAGCATCGCGACCCTTGAGTTGCTCGACCACTTGGGGAAACAGGGTTTTGTGTGCACCGGACAGCGAGGAAAGGCCGACCGCGTCGACGTCCTCCTGGACGGCGGTCTCGGCAATCTGGGCTGGTGTTTGGTGCAATCCCGAGTAGATAACCTCGTTGCCCGCGTCACGGAGCGCCCTGGCAATCACTTTTGCACCCCGGTCATGGCCATCGAGGCCGGGCTTTGCGATGAGAATCCTGCGGGGCATACCGTGGCTGAAGGGTAGTTGGTCCGCAGGCCGAGGAGAATCCGCCTGGACCATTCTCTGTGCCCCAGGTATCACTATTGATAGCCCCAGCCTTAGGAACGCGATTTGGTCGGTTCGGGTGGCCCCGGCACTCGCCTACCCTTGGGGGATGGCAACTTCAAATCTTCATGGGCTCGCGGCAGCGGGGGTTAGCGTCTGGTCGGATCAGATCTCGCGCAAGATGCTGGACAGCGGCGAATTGGAACGCCGGATTGTGGAGGACGCGGTCACCGGCGTCACATCCAACCCCTCGATCTTCGAAGCTGCGATCGTCGACACCAGCGACTACGACGATGAGCTGGGCTCACTCCTCGAGGCGGGCACCGACGCCGACGAAATTGTCAAAACCCTGATGGCTGCCGACCTCAACCGGGCGTGTGATCTCCTCCTCGACGTCTATCGCAAGACCGACGGCACCGATGGTTTTGTCTCGGTCGAGGTATCCCCCACCCTCGCCAATGACACCGAGGCGTCTATCGCCGAGGCTCGAGACTGGGCGAAGCAGATCAGCAAGCCCAACCTTTTGATCAAGGTTCCCGCCACACCTGAAGGTGTTCCCGCCATCGAGCAGCTGATCGGGGAGGGAATCTCGATCAATGTCACTCTGATCTTCTCGCTGGAGCGGTACCGCGAGGTAATGGACGCTTACATCAGCGGGCTCGAGACCTTCGCCGCTTCCGGCGGAGACATCTCGAAAGTCGCATCGGTGGCGTCGTTCTTCGTCTCCCGATTCGACAGTGAGGTTGACAAGCGACTCGAAAACCTCGGCTCGGACGAAGCGCTCGAGCTGCGCGGCGTGACCGCCGTAGCCAACGCCCGGGCGGCCTTCGGCGATTACCTCGAGTTCTTCACTTCGGATCGGTTCAAGGAACTCGAGTCGAAAGGAGCTCGCCGCCAGAAACCGCTGTGGGCTTCCACATCGACGAAGAACCCCGAATACGACGACCTCCTCTATGTGGAGAGCCTGGTCGCCCCCGGCACCGTCAACACAATGCCACTCGACACGATCGACGCCTACCAGGACCACGGCGACCCGGATCCGCAACCGTTCACACTCCAGGACGTCGAGGTCGCCCGGGTCGACCTGGCCCGCTTGCAGGCGGTTGGCGTCGACTACGCCGATGTGGTTCAGACCCTCGAAGACGAGGGCGTGGCGAAGTTCAGCGCCAGCTGGCAAGAGCTCCTCGACAAAGTCGCAGCACAGCCGTCCTGACGGCCTCAGGCCTTCTCCAACGGGGCCCAGGCGAGCAGCAGCCTCTTTTTCCCCTGGGTGTCGAACATGACTTCAGCCTCGGCGCGGTCGCCCGCACCGACGATCTCCCGGACCGTTCCCAGTCCCCACTTGTCATGCCGGACGCGATCGCCGGCGGCGACCGCACCGGGATCGACCTGGACCCGGGGGCCCGACGAGGCGCTCCGGTCGGCCGGTGACCGACGCTGCCGCTTACCCGCCTTCTGCAACAGCCCTTCGGGCACTTCCTTGAGGAAGCGGGACGGCGGGTTGTAACTGGAACCGCCGAAGAGCATACGGTTCCAGGCTGACGTGAGGAACAGATGATCCTGGGCTCGGGTGATCCCCACATATGCAAGCCGTCGCTCCTCCTCCAGCTCGCCCGGGTCGCCGAGAGACCTCATGTGCGGGAACACACCGTCTTCGAGACCGACGATGAACACAACCGGGAACTCGAGTCCTTTTGCGGTGTGCAGCGTCATCAGAGTCACCGCCCCTGCACCCTCCTCCCACTCGTCGATGTCGGCCACCAGCGCCGTGGATTCCAGGAAGATCTCCAGCCTGCGCATGTTGTCGAGGGCGTCGAAGTCTTCGTCGCCGATGACAGCGCCTTCGTTCGACTGCTCGAACTCTGCGGCGACGCCGACCAGCTCACGGAGGTTCTCAACCCTTCCCATCGCCTCGATCGTTTTCTCGGCATCGAGGCCGGCCACCATCCCGGTGTCGTCGAGGACCGACTGCGCCGCCGCCTCCACACCGTCCGCGGCAGCCCGCTGTCGCATCAGCCGGATCAGGGCTCCGAACTCAGCGACAGCTGAAGCGGCACGGGCGTTGAGCTGGGGAATCTCGTTGACCCGCTCGATCGCATCGGCAAACGTGATCCGGTTCGACTGACTGAACCGATCGAGGTGGGCGATGGTCGTGGCCCCGATCCCGCGGCGGGGCTCGTTGATAATCCGCTTCAATGAGACCTCGTCAGCGGGGTTCATCAGTGCCCGCAGGTAGGCGACAGCGTCTTTGATCTCCTTGCGGTCGTAGAACTTCACCGAACCGACGACAGCGTAGGGGATGCCCCGCCGGACGAACACGTCCTCGATCACCCGGGACATCGCGTTGGTCCGGTAGAAGACAGCCATGTCAGAGAGGTTGAAACCGGTGCCCTGGAGGCGTTCGACCTCATCGACGATGAAACCGGCTTCGTCGTGCTCGTCTTCCGCCTCGTAGCGAATGATCATCTCGCCGACCCCCCGGTCCGACCAGAGGTTCTTCGGGGTGCGCTTGGTGTTGTTGGCGATCACCGAGTTGGCCGCATTGAGGATGTTCTCCGTCGACCTGTAGTTCTGGTCGAGGATGATGACCCGGGCGTCGGGGTAGTCCTTCTCGAAGTCGCGGATGTTGCGGATGTCAGCCCCGCGGAACTTGTAGATCGACTGATCGGAGTCGCCGACAACGCAGATGTTGCGATGTTTGTCGGTGAGTTGTTTGACCAGCATGTACTGAGCTCGGTTGGTGTCCTGGTACTCGTCGACCAGCACGTAGCGGAACCTTTCCTGGTAATGCTCGAGAACATCGGGGAAGGCACCGAACAACTCGACTGTGATCATCAGCAGGTCGTCGAAATCCATTGCCGATGCGGCGAGAAGTCGCTGCTGGTAGGCCCGGTAGATGTCGGCAACTTGCTCGTGGTAGAAACCCTCGCCATGGTCGGAGAACGACTCGAAGTCGACCAACTCGTTCTTGGCCTTGGAGATGGCCGCCTTGATTTGCTTGGGCGGGAACCGCTTCGGATCGAGATCGAGATCCTTCGAGACGATCTTGATCAGACGCAGCGCGTCGGCCTCGTCGTAGATCGAGAAACCGGATTTGTAGCCGAGGCGGGTGGCCTCCCGGCGCAGGATGCGAACGCACGCCGAATGGAAGGTAGACACCCACATCGAATGGACGGCCCCACCGACAAGGCGTGCCACCCTCTCCCGCATCTCGTCCGCGGCCTTGTTGGTGAAGGTGATGGCGAGGATCGCCGCCGGAGCGACATTGTGGTCTCTGACCAGGTGGGCGATACGGTAGGTCAGGACGCGTGTCTTGCCCGAGCCCGCACCCGCAACCACAAGGACCGGCCCCTCGGTGGCAGCAACGGCTTCACGTTGCGTGGGGTTCAGGTCTGCGAAAAGGGGCGAGTCCGCTGGAACATCATCCGGGAACCACTCAGCCTGCATCTAGGCGTGATAGTACCGGCATGCACCGACTGAATCACAAACGTGTGATCAAAGATTGTGCACAGCGAGATCGACGTCGACCTCGGCCTCGGCGGCCACTTCGGGTTCACCCGGGCGCCCGTCGCCCTCGATGGCACGACGCTTCAACGGCAGGGAGTAACAGAAGCGGGCACCGGTGGGAAAACGCCGCTCGTACCAGACGTCGCCACCCATGGCCCGCGCCAGGCGCCGGGCGATGGGCAGGCCGAGCCCGATGCCGGTGCTCTCACGGGCGTCCCCTTTGGAGACCTGCTCGAAGTTCTCGAACACTCTCTGCCTCTCCTCATCGGGGACACCGGGCCCGTTGTCGGCGATGATCACCATGTACTGGTCCCCCATCACGAACCCTTCGACCATGATCTGGTCGCCCCCGTACTTCCTCGCGTTCTCCAGGAGGTTACGTAAGGTCTGCTGCACGCGCCTCCGGTCGGCTTTCACCCTGACACCTTCAGGGAGGTTGACTTCGGCCACCTTCCCGCTTCCGGTCGGGAACACCATCGCAGACACATCCTCGATGAGCTCACCCAGGTCGAAGAGCTCCGGATAGAAGCGCATCCGATTGGCTTCGAGCCTGGGGATGACCAGTACGTCTTCGACCAGGTCGCTCAGGTAGACCGATTGAACGTTGATGATTCCGAGGAACTCGTCGACCTCGGCCTCCGGCAGCTCCTTCCAACTGTGCACCAGGGTGTCGGCGAAACCAGCGATGGAAGTGAGTGGTGTTCGCAGTTCGTGACTGACCATTGCCACGAAGTCGTTCTTGATGGTGTGGGCCTCCTCGGAGAGTCGGAGGATCTCCTTCTCCCGGGCCCGGCCGGCAGCTGTGATCCGCAGCGCGATAAGAACCGCTACAACACCCACCACGGGTAGGACGTAGCCCAGCAGGTCGGGGAGGGAGGGCAACTCAACCATCACATAAGACTATCGGCCCAACCGACCAGGGTGTTAACAAAGAAATTGCAAGACCAGCGAATCTCCAGCTTGGGGGTGCAGATGTCAGCTGGCGGTCGTGTTGGCTTCGTCCATGCCGATCAGGCGGCGAATCGTGCTGGAGAGGACACCCTGACGCAGGTCGAACTTGTCGAGATAGGCATCGACACCCACCCGCCACGCCTCTTGCTTCTCCTCGGGGGTGGCAACCCCGGAGACCATGATGATGGGAACATCGACGTCAGCGCCCCTCAGGGCTCGGACCAGGTCGGTGCCACTGGAACGAGGCATCGAGTAGTCGACAACCAGGGCATCGAATTCCTCCTCGGCCATGGCAAGCACCGCTTCCCGCGCTCCCCCGGCCACGGTCACCTCGAAACCGGCACCGTTGAGAGTGGCGGAGAGGAGTTGTCGCACCCCGGCAGAGTCGTCTACGACCAGGACCCTCGGCTTCCCGCCGATTGAGCGAGGGCGGCGGCCGACGAACATCCCCAGATAGTTGGGATCGAGGACGACAAGTATCTGACCGGCGCCCAGCAGGGCTGCGCCGGTGACATGGCCGGGGCCTTCGAGGATCGGGCCCAGGTTCTTCACCGCTACCCGGCGGCGGTCGACCAGCTCGTCCACCGAGACGGCCACCAGCCCGAAACGGGTGTTGACGACCACGATCTCTTGCTCGTCCGTCTCACCCTCATGCCCCACGGCCTCGGCCAGCGACACATAAGGTACGTCACCGGAGGCGAAGCGGATGATCCGCCCCGACGGAGTCGTCTGGATTTCGGCCTTCGACAGCGGCATCGCAGCCTCCACAGAGGCCTCGGGAAGGCCCCAGAACTGGTCGCCGGTCGCCACGATCACTGCGTCCTGGAGAACCATCGACACCGGAAGGGTCATCACCACTGTGGTGCCCTTGTCGCGTTGGGATTCGATCCGGATCACACCGCGAACCTGTTCGACGGCCTCGCGTACCGAGGTGAGCCCCTCTCCTGAACCGGAAAATTCGGTCGGAGGGTCGACGGTGGAGAAGCCGGGGTGAAACAGGAGAGGCGTCAGATCGGTCGGCAATGGGCTCATTTCGAGTTCCTCGGCTGTCCTGGCAACAAGACCCCAATCGATCCCGCCTCCGTCGTCCGACACCGCGATCTCGACTTTCCCGTCAACCGACCGGATCCCCACCGTGATCGTTCCCGTGGCCGCCTTCCCCAGACTGACCCTGTGCTCAGGATCTTCCAGCCCGTGGTCGACTGCATTCACCAGCAGATGTCGCAAAGGCTCCCGGAGCAGGTCGACGATCTGACGATCGATGTGGATCGGCTCCCCGATCAGCTCGAGACGGACATCCTTGCCGATCCTCCGCCCCAGGTAGCGGACGAACTGGTGGAACGTCGACGTGACCTCTGCGAAGCTGACATCGGCAAGCGAGACTGCCTGATCCTGGATCTCATTGATCGAACCGCTCAGCTTCTCCAGCTGCACCCGCCACGCCTTGCGGAACATCTCGGGGTCGGCTCCCTCTATCGACACCAGGGAGAGGTCGGCGAGGGCGTCGGCGTCCAGCGAAACCTCGACCACGCGATTGATCAGACGATAGAGGTCACCGGTGTCGACCCGGGTAACGCCTCCGAGAAGTGACTCCGACACCGAGGACAGAAGCCCGCCCAAGGAACCGGAGTCGGGACCGGGCAGGGTCAGGACCTCGCTGGATGTGCCCGCGTTGAGCCCTTCAGCGAGACGGCGGATCAGCTTGGGAAGCTCGTCGCTGTCATCGTCGATGGCGGACGGAAGCCTTCCGGCGGCCGCCTCCATGGCAACAACCACATCGCCCTCAGGTGCCTTTCCTTCCAGCACTCCCCTCCACAGCACTTCGAGACATGAGGCGGCCTCGCGGATCCGGTCGTGCCCGAGCAGGCCAGAGGAGCCCTTGATGGTGTGTGCGTCCCGGATCAGGTCGGGCACATCGGCGGCGGCCAGCGTCCGATCGCGCAGGGCTCTTGCCCCCGAGACCAGTCGATCGGATCGCTGTTGGAGCTCTTCGCGAAAGATCCGTGTGAGCTCCGGAGTATTCATGTCCAAGGGTTCTTCCTGGCCGTTTTTTTCGTTATCGGCACGGCGGAAAAAGTCTTGAACAGAACTAGGCTTTTCGGGCCTATTCCCACTCGATCGTGGCCGGTGGTTTGCTCGAGATGTCGTAT
>JBBDHT010000004.1:49651-54138 GCA_040880765.1 Acidimicrobiia bacterium
TTTTCGGGCCTATTCCCACTCGATCGTGGCCGGTGGTTTGCTCGAGATGTCGTATGCGACGCGATTGATCCCGGGCACCTCGTTGATGATTCGGTTCGACATTTTCTCCAGCAGTTCGTAGGGCAAACGTGCCCAGTCGGCCGTCATCGCATCCTCGGAGGTGACCGCCCGGATCACCAACGGGTATGCATAGGTCCTGCCGTCGCCCTGCACGCCCACAGTCTTGATCGCCGGAAGCACCGCAAACGCCTGCCAGATCTCCCGATAGAGACCGGCTCTCTTGATTTCCTCGGTGACGATGTGATCTGCAGCCCGGAGCAAGTCGAGGCGCTCTCTGTTGATGTCGCCGATGATCCGCACCGCCAGGCCCGGGCCGGGGAACGGCTGGCGCCACACGATGTCCTGGGGAAGCCCTAGTTCCTCTCCCACAGCACGGACCTCGTCCTTGAACAGGTCCCGCAGTGGCTCGACCAGCTCGAACTTCATGTCTGCCGGCAGGCCACCCACGTTGTGGTGGGTCTTGATGGTGGCGGCTGTGGCCGAGCCCGACTCGATCACATCGGGATACAGCGTGCCCTGCACCAGGAAACGGGCGTCGCCCACCGATGCAGCAGCTTCTTCGAAGACCCGGATGAACTCGGTGCCGATGATCTTCCGCTTCGACTCCGGTTCGGAGACACCTGCCAACTTCTCGAGGAAGCGGTCTTCGGCCTTGATGTGGACCAGGTCGACCTCGAAGTGGGACCGGAAGGTCTCCTCCACCTGTCGGCCCTCCCCCTCCCGGAGCAGTCCATGGTCGACAAAGATGCAGGTCAACTGATCGCCGACAGCTGCGTGGACCAATGCGGCGGCCACCGCAGAGTCAACGCCGCCGGACAACCCGCAGATGACCCTGCCGTCGCCGACCTGGTTGCGAATTATCTCCACTTGGGACTCGATGATCGAGTGGCTGGTCCACTCGGGGAGGAGCTCACAGACGTCGTAAAGGAAACGCTGAAGTATTTCCGCACCCCGGGGAGTGTGGACCACCTCGGGATGGAATTGGACGCCGTACATCCTTCGCTCGCGATCTTCCATCACGGCTACTGCCGCGCCCGGCGTCGACGCCACCGAGACGAACCCCGGCGGCGGACCGGTCACCTCGTCGCGATGCGACATCCACACCTGCTGTTCTTTGGGCAGCTCGGCGAGCAGAAGGCTATCGGCGACCACCTGGAGCTGGGCCTTGCCGAACTCGGCATTACCGGTGTTGGCTACCTCTCCCCCGGTGATGCTTGCCATGAGCTGGTGCCCATAACAGATGCCGAGCACGGGTATCTCGAGATCGAGAATGGCCGGGTCCATGCGCAAAGCGTCCTCGGCATAAACCGATGCCGGGCCTCCGGACAGGATCAGCCCCGCCGGCCTCCGGGCTCGAATCTCAGCGGCCGTTATATCACGGGAGACGATCTCGGAGTGGACATGCGCCTCACGGACCCGTCGCGCGATCAGCTGGGCGTATTGGGCGCCGAAGTCGAGGACCAGAACCGTGGCCACGTCATCAGTCGCCTTCACGCCTTCGCTCACCACCCGGCTCGTCGGTGCGACAGCCCGAGTTTCATCCCATCCCGACCTGCTGGCTGCGTTGCAGTGACTTGCCCTCCGTCTGCAGCGACGGGGCAACCATCACCTCGGCCTTCTGGAACTCCTTGACATCGGAATAGCCCGTGGTCGCCATCGACATCTGCAGGCCGCCGAAGAGGTTGAGCTTGCCGTCGTTCTCGTGGGCGGGGCCGACCAGGATCTGCTCGAGAGTGCCCCGGTCACCAACACGCACCCGAGCACCGCGGGGAAGAGTGGGGTGGAAGGTGGCCATCCCCCAGTGATATCCCTTGCCGGGAGCCTCGGTAGCCGAGGCCAGCGGCGACCCGATCATCACGGCGTCGGCGCCGCAGGCGATTGCCTTCGAGACGTCGCCGCCGGTGCGCATCCCGCCATCGGCGATGACATGGACATAACGACCGGTTTCGTCGAGGTATCTGATCCGGGCGCCGGCAGCGTCGGCGATGGCAGTTGCCTGGGGTACGCCCACACCGAGAACTCCCCGGGTGGTACAAGCGGCTCCGGGACCGACACCGACCAGAACCCCGATGGCGCCCGTGCGCATCAGGTGCAGAGCAGTCGAATAGCTGGCACACCCCCCGACAATCACAGGGACCGGGCAATCAGCGATGTACTCCTTGAGATTGAGCGGCTCGGCCCGTGTGGAGACATGCTCCGCCGAGACCACCGTGCCCTGGATGACCATGATGTCGAGCCCGGCGTCGAGGGCCGCCGGCGCCCAGCTCCGGACCCGCTGCGGGGTGAGCGACGCGGCAGTGACGATCCCCTCCGCCTTCATGTCGCTGATTCTCTGCGCGATGAGGTCGGTGTCGACCGGGGCCAGGTAGATCTCCTGCATTCGCAGGGTTGCCTTCTCGTTGTCGAGCTCAGCGATCTCTTCGAAATATGGAGTGGGATCCTCATAGCGGGTCCAGAGGCCTTCGAGATTGAGAACGCCCAGACCGCCCAGCTTGCCGATCGCGACCGCGGTCTCAGGGCTTATCGCCGAGTCCATGGCCGAGCCCATCATCGGGAGATCGAACTTGAATGCGTCGAGCTGCCAGGAGATGTCTACGTCGTCGGGGTCTCTTGTCCTCCGTGAGGGGACGATTGCGATGTCGTCGAAGCCGTATGCCTGCCGCCCCGACTTGCCGATGCCGATTTCGATTTCCACTGTTCCTCCGCCGAGCGTTTCACCAAGAGTAACAGTGCGTACCCGATTCGAATCGGTAGGCTCCCGCCACGTGATCCGGACGTGGACTCTTGTCGACTTCGTCCTCGTCATACTCGGTGGCCTTCTCGGTGCCTCGGTTTTCGCCGCTATTGGCATCGCCGCCGACAATGACGAGGTATTGATCGTGCTTGCCCTCACCGGCCAGTACGCGGGGCATCTCTTCGTCCTCTGGCTGCTCAACCGGACGAAGCCACCGGACTCTCTCGGCTTTGAGGTGAGGGGTCGGGACTCGTCCTACATCTTCGCCGGCCTCGGCCTCCAACTCGGCCTCTCCATTCTCTTCCTCCCTCTGGTGCTGCTCCTGTTCCCCGACGGAGGACCGACCCAGGAGATCGGCGACATCATGGCAGATCTCCAATCGGGCAAGGCCCGTCTGGCCTCGCTGCTGGTCTCGGTCGTGCTGGCGCCGATCACCGAGGAACTCGCCTTCCGCGGTGTGCTGATCAAAGCACTCGGCGAGCGGTCGAAGCGGACCCTGATCCTGGTGAGTGCACTTGTATTCTCGGTGTTTCACGTCCTCGGGCTGGCATCGGGCAATCTGCTCGCGGCCGGAGTGGTCGTTCTGCCCCAGCTTTTCATAGTGGGTGTTGTGCTCGCCTGGGTGACGATCCGCACCGGACGCCTCGGGCCGGCGATATTCCTCCACAGCGGGTGGAATCTTCTCGCCGCGCTGGTGCTCCTCCTCCCACCCGAGCTGCTCAACGCATAAGCAGTACTCAGACCCCTACCCGATCCCAACCGCCTTGCGGATAGGCAACATCTCTGCTTCGGCCCGTTCCCTGGCGACGGCGCCGTTGCGCGCCATCAGGTCGGAGACGTCGGAGACACTCAGCGCCTGATACGCCTCTGTGATCGGGCGCAAGCCTTCAGCAATAGCGCCGGCAACTGCGATCTTGAACGCGCCGTATCCGGTGTCGGCGTACTCGTCGACCAACGCCGGGATCGGTCGGCCCGTGAAGAACGAGAAGATCTCGAGGAGATTGGAGATCCCCGCCTTTCCGGCGCGGTCATAGGAGACTTCTGAACCGGTGTCGGTGACAGCAGACTTCACCTTCTTCAGAATCTGATCGGCGGTGTCGGTGAGCAGGATGCGCGATTTGAGGCTCGGGTCCGACTTGGACATCTTCGACTCGGGGTCGGTCAGCGACATCACCCTGGCCCCGATTTCGGGCGTAATCCGCTCCGGGACCGGGAAAACGTCGCCGAAGCGGGAGTTGAACCGGGTCGCCAGGTCGCGGGTCAGTTCGAGGTGCTGGGCCTGGTCGTCGCCCACCGGAACCGCATGCACCTTGTGGATGAGGATGTCAGCGGCCTGCAACACCGGATAGGAGAGGATCCCCAAGTTCTGCCCGGCGCGATCTGCCTTCTCCTTGAAATGGGTCATCCGCTCCAACTGACCGAGGCCGGTCATCGTCCCCAGGATCCACGACAGCTCAGCGTGCTGGGGCACATCGGCCTGGAAGTAGAGCAGGGACCGCTCCGGGTCGATGCCCACGGCGAGGAGCATCCGGGCCGTCTCCAGACGCGATTCGAACAACTCGGCAGGGACATAGGGCAATGTCATCGCATGAAGATCGACAACGCAATAGATCGTCTCGTACTCGTCCTGCATCGTCACCCAGTTTCTCAGGGCGCCAACGTAGTTGCCCAGGTGCAGCTCACCGGTCGGCTG
>JBBDHT010000005.1:0-8671 GCA_040880765.1 Acidimicrobiia bacterium
GTCCACTCGAACTCCCCGGGATCGGGGAGGCCGTTGACCGTGTCATAGACGATCCGGATCGTGTGCTCGCCCGGTGTCCACTCATTGATCGTTGGGTTCGACGGGGTGGGCGACCACCGATATACACCGGTGCCTTCGACAAAATTCGCATCCTGCACCAACCAGCCATCGACATATATGTCCGCCGCGTAGCCCACTTTCAAGTCGATCTCGATCCCGCTCTGGAAAGGCACCAAATCACCCGGGAGCGGATAGACGGCTTCTACCGGTTCCGGGAGGGCCACCGGGTCTCCGCCACCGCCGAGTGCGATACCGAAGGCGACTGCGGCGACCAGAACCAGTCCGAGCCCGATGTAGATGTAACGGTAAGGCACCGGCCGGAACGGTAGTTGTAATGTCCAACTGTGGAGAAACTCAGGGCCCGGCTCGAGGAGGTCTACGGCAGCGAACGGTGGATCCTGGGTGCTCAGGCAGCCGTAAGCGCGGGTCCGATGCACAAGGTTCTCTCGGAATGGGGCTCGGAACCCCTGTTGGTGGCGGCCAATGAGGGCACCGGCGACTTACCGGAGGCCGAGATCGTCTACACACGCTCCCAGGGCGATTCGATCGTCGACAGCATCAGAGAGTTCTTCGATTCGGTCGAGCATCCAACACCGGCAGTGCAGGGGGCGGTGGACGCCTTCGACCCCGATGGCTTGGCGCGGGTGATCGCAGAGCCCTTTGCAACGGCGCAGATCATGCTCGGTCGTCCCACTTTCGGCGTGCGTCGGCCCCGCTGGGCGGCGTGGGAGGACAAGATGCGGGTTGACCGTCTCTGGGAGGAGCTGGAGGTCCCGCACGCCCCGTACCGGATCGTCGACCCATCCGAAGCTCCGGAAGCAGCAATAGCACTAGCAGGGGAGCTGGGGACGGTGTGGGTGGCGGACAATTCGCAGGGTTGGCACGGCGGAGGCGAGTATGTGAAGTGGGTCGCAGACCGGGAACACCACGAGAATGCCGTGCGGTGGTTCTCAGAGCATGCTCAGCGGGTGAGAGTGATGCCGTTTCTCGATGGCCTTCCCTGTTCGATCCACGGGTGGGTAACCAGGTCCGGAGTGGCCGTCTTCCTTCCCGTTGAGATACTGATCCTCCGCCGCCGGGATCGGTCGGGTTTCGTCTATGCGGGGGTATCCACCGTGTGGACGGCCGATGACGGGGTCACCGCGGAGATGCGCTCTATCGCACAACGCGTCGGTGAGTACCTTTCGGAATCCGATGGCTACCGCGGCCCGTTCGGCGTCGACGGTGTCCTCACCACTGAGGGGTTCCGGCCCACCGAGCTCAATCCCAGGATGAGTGCCGGGGCCGGGGTCCAGCTAGATTCGGTCGACCTGCCCCTCGGCCTCGTGATGAGGTGTGAGATCGAAGGCCTGGTTGATGTAGACCACACGTGGCTCGAGGAGACCGTTATCGAGCAGCGCGACCCTCGTATCCATTTGGGGATGATGTCAGACAAGGTGGTCCGCAATTCGATGTCCCTCCGGTGGGGAGAGCAGGGGGGCCTCACAGTTGCCGATAGAGGGGATGATTCTTTGGGGACAGTGACCGCGGGGCCGGCGGCTACCGGGTCCTACATAAGGGGTAGTTTCGATGTCGGGGAGATCGGGATCGGCCGGATTGTCGGGCCTCTGACAGCCGGAACGCTCAATCTCGCCTCCGGGGAGTGGGGTCTGGGCCTTCCGGAGTTGGTGGCGGCAGTCGACGATGAATGACCCCTGAAATGAGAATTCAGGCCACTCAATTGTCGTGGAGGGCAGCGTTGAGACCACCCCACGACCCGGAGCGGGGGAGGGCTTCCACGGCCCCGGACACCGAATTGCGCCGGAATAACATTTCGGAGACACTGGATAGCTCACGGCCTTTCGCGGTTTCGCCATCGGGGAGGGTGACAATCGTTCCCGCGGTGAGGTACAAGCCCGCCTCGACGACACTGTTGTCTCCAAGAGAAATGCCGACTCCAGAATTGGCGCCGAGAAGGCACCCTTTTCCGATTGAGATCACCTCGGAGCCTCCACCGGACAACGTCCCCATGATCGAGGCGCCCCCGCCGATGTCGCTTCCGTCGCCAACGACGACTCCGGCGCTGATGCGTCCCTCGACCATCGACGCTCCGAGGGTCCCCGCGTTGAAATTGACGAAGCCCTCGTGCATCACCGTCGTGCCTTCACCCAGGTACGCCCCGAGCCTCACCCTGTTGGCGTCGGCGATCCTGACTCCTGAGGGAACGACATAGTCGGTCATCCTCGGGAACTTGTCGACACCGTTGACTCCGAGATAGCGCCCCTTGGCGGCCGCCGCAGCGCGGGCCGCCGGGAAATCGGCGACCGAGCAAGGACCCAAATCGGTCCAGACAACGGTGTTGAGGACTCCGAAAATCCCGTCGAGGTTGATTTCGTGGGGGCGAAAGATGCGGTGGCTGAGCAGGTGGAGGCGGAGGTAGGCGTCGGCTGGGTTTTGGGGCACAACCCCGGTGTCAATCGTCGTCTCAACCAGGTGACGGTCCACCATCGTGATCGGATCGTCCCCCGTCATCGCTTCGAGATCAACCGATGGGGCGGTCTCCGTCGGATCCGGGTACCAAACGGAGAGGACGTCCCCGCCGGCGCTGGCCGCCAGACCTGTAGAGGTGATCGAAGTGCTCACGTGCGGGGAGCGTAGTGGCTCGTGTTACCTTCCCCTACTGATGAGCGCCCTTGTCGACACACTCGCCTGGCTGATAGGCATTCCCTCGCCCACAGGTGAGGAGGAGGCCATCTGCATGGCGATATCCGGAAGGTTGTCGGAGCACCCGGTCCATGTGATCCAGCAGTCGGTCGTCGTCGGGGAGCCGGCCGCCGGCAAAGTCCTGCTCGTGGGGCATATCGACACCGTCCCCCTGCAGGGGGAGACCGGTGCGCGCATTGATGCTGACCGGGTGCACGGTCTGGGTGCGACCGATATGAAAGGGGGGATCGCGGTCATGATCCATCTCATCGAGGAGCTGGGAACCGAACGCGTCGTCGGTGTCTTCTATGCCGGTGAGGAAGGACCGATCAAGGACAATCAGCTCGGCCCGATCCTCGACACGGTCCCCGGGTTGACCGACGGGCGCGCCGGGATCGTCCTGGAGCCGTCAAATCGTGAGCTCCAGGCCGGGTGCAACGGCGTGATCAACGCCACCGTCACTTTTACCGGCGAACCTGCCCATTCGGCGAGGCCGTGGCTCGGCGTCAACGCGGTCACCAAGGCCGGCCCCTTTCTCACGGCAATGAACGTCGTAGAGCCCGAGGCCCACGAGATCGACGGCCTCGTCTTCAAAGAGGTGATGTCGGTGACCCGGGCGGCAGGGGGAATCGCGAACAACGTCATCCCCGGGCGCTTCGATCTGAACGTCAACTACCGGTTCGCCCCCGATCGCAGCATCGAAGAGGCCGAGCAGCTCTTGAGGGCGGTCTGCGCCCCGGCCGACAGCATCGAGATAACCGATCTTGCACCGGCAGCGCTTCCCGCCGTGGAGAATCCTCTTTTCGAGAGTCTCGCTTCGGTCTCCGGCGCTGTGGTCACGCCGAAACAGGGTTGGACCGATGTAGCCCAGCTGTCGGTACGTGGCGTCCCCGCGGTGAACTTTGGCCCCGGGGAGACAGACCTGGCCCACAAACCCGGTGAGTCGGTGAGAATCGATGACCTCACATGGGCCTTCGAATCTCTGCGCCAGGTCCTCTCCTGACCGTTCTGTGTCGATCGCTGTGAAGGCGGTGTGTTTCAGATCGACACAGAACGTTATTGGGTGGCCTATGGCTGGCGGATCCTTAGACTTCCGAATTCATGCCAGTAGAAATTGACATCGCGCACGTGGCCCGTCTCGCCAGGCTCGGTCTCACCGAACCCGAGCTCGACCATTACCGGGACCAGCTTGCTGTGATCCTCGAGCACGCAGCCCGGGTCCAGGAACTCGAGGGAGAACCCGACGTGGACGTGACCCATCCGCTGGGCGTGGTCAATGCATTCCGGCCCGATGAGGTGCGAACCTCCCTGGACCGCGAAGAGGTCCTCGGCCAGGCTCCCGAAGCCCGCGACGGCTACTTCGTGGTGCCTCCGGCCCTCGAGTTGTGATGGACGCGCCCAACATCGCGACGGCCGGTGAGAAGCTTCGCGACGGTTCGTTGACGGCGGTGCAGCTACTCGATGGTGTATTGAAGAGAGCCGCTGACACCGAGGCGCAGATCCACGCATATCTCACGATCGACCGCTCCGGGGCGATAGCCGCCGCCGAGACCGCCGACCGCGAGCTAGCGGCGGGGGTCGACCGCGGGCCGCTTCACGGCATTCCGGTCGCGTTGAAGGACAACATGGTGACTAGAGGTCTCGAGACAACGGCGTCTTCAGAGATCCTTTCCGGGTATCTACCGCCATACGACGCGACTGTGGTCAGCCGGCTCCGTGAGGGCGGCGCCGTGATTGTGGGCAAGACCAATCTCGACGAGTTCGCAATGGGCTCGTCGACGGAGAACTCGGCCTATGGCCCGACCTACAACCCCTGGGACATCACCCGCATACCGGGAGGTTCTTCCGGAGGCTCGGCGGCGGCGGTCGCGGCCGGCTCTGCCCTGGTCGGACTTGGATCGGACACCGGTGGGTCGATCCGCCAGCCGGCTGCGCTCACCGGGGTTGTCGGCATGAAGCCGACTTACGGCACGGTTAGCCGATACGGGCTGATCGCATTCGCATCGTCGCTCGACCAGATCGGACCGTTGAGCCGGACAGTTCTCGACTCGGCCCTCACACTGAAGGCGATATGGGGTCATGATCCGCTCGATGCCACCTCATATCGTGGCGAGTACCCCGACCTGCTGGAAGGGATCGGGGATGGTGTCGAAGGACTCAAGGTGGGTGTGGTCAAAGAGCTGAGTGGCGAAGGGTATGAGTCCGATGTCGACGAGCGGGTCTCGGCAATGGTCGACCAGTTGGGCAGGGCAGGTGCCGAGGTCGCCGAAGTCAGCCTGCCCACCTTCGACATCGCGCTCTCCGCCTACTACCTGATCGCGCCCGCCGAGTGCTCGGCCAACCTGGCCCGCTTCGACGGTATCCGCTACGGCCTGAGGGAGGACGGTGAGACCACCGAGGAGATGATGTCGCGAACCAGAGCCTCAGGGTTCGGTCCGGAAGTCACCCGACGCATCCTCCTCGGGACTTACGCCCTGTCCGCCGGCTACTACGACGCCTTCTACGGCCAGGCGCAGCGGGTGCGCTCGGCCATTCGCGACGACTTCGCCCGGGCCTACAGCAGTGTCGATGTGCTGGTCTCTCCGACCAGCCCCACCGTTGCCTTCAAGGCGGGGGAGAGGACGGACGACCCACTGGCCATGTATCTCTCTGACATCTGCACGATCCCGTCCAATCTCTCCGGTGACCCTGCGATCTCAGTGCCGATCGGCCTCGACTCGCGCGGTCTCCCGATCGGGTTCCAGGTGATGGCGCCGGCCCTCGGAGAACCGATGATGTATCGCGTCGCTTCGGTGGTCGAGCAGCTTGCCGGTTTCGATGCCCAGCCCAGTCTCGAGTTGGTGGCAGGTTGAGCTGGGAAAGCGTCATCGGTATCGAGGTCCATGTCGAGCTTGCCACCAACTCCAAGATGTTCTGCGGGTGCGCCGTCGGATTCGGAGAACCTCCGAACACCAGTGTCTGTCCGACGTGTCTCGGTCTGCCTGGAGCCCTCCCCGTTCCCAACCAGGTGGCGCTGGACTCGATCATTGCAATCGGCCTTGCCTTCGACTGCTCGGTGGCACCGACTTCGGTCTTCCACAGGAAGAACTACTTCTACGCCGACCTTCCGAAGAACTATCAGATCTCTCAGTTCGACGCCCCGATTTGTCTCGAGGGCCATCTCGATGTGACCGTCGATGGGCAAACCCGCCGGGTCGGGATCGAAAGGGCCCACATGGAGGAGGACACCGGTAAGTCCTCCCATGTCGGGGATGGTGGGCGGATTCACGGAGCCAGTGCCACCTTGCTCGACTTCAACCGGGCCGGTGTCCCGCTGGTCGAGATCGTGTCCAAGCCCGAGATCCACTCGGCGGCGGAGGCCAGGGCCTACGCCCAGAGTCTCCGGGCGGTGGTGGCTGAGCTGGGTGTCTCCGACGCAAGGTTGGAAGAGGGGTCGATCCGCTTCGATGCCAACGTCTCGATCCGGCCGATCGGCGTCGAGACCCTGGGTACGAAGGTGGAGGTCAAGAACATGAACTCTTTCCGATCTCTGGAACGAGCCGTCCAGTACGAAATCGATCGACAGATCGCCCTGGTCGAGTCCGATGGCGCCGTGGTCCAGGAGACCAGGCACTGGGATGAAGAGGCCGGTTTGACCAGGTCGATGCGATCAAAGGAAGGTTCTTCTGACTATCGCTACTTCGCCGAGCCCGACCTGACGCCGATGGAGATGGACGAAGCCTGGATCGATCGAGTAGCGGCAACACTGCCGGAGCTTCCCGCGAAGCGGATCGACCGCTATGTCGGCTCCGGGTTGGAAGTGTCCCTTGCCGAAATTCTCTCCGGGGCGGAGGCTCCGATCCGTGAGCTTTACGAGGCAGCAGTGGGAGCAGGCGCCGACGCCCGGTCCGCCGCCAACTGGGTCACCGGCGAGATCACCGCATGGCTGCGGAGGGAAGAGACCGACGCAGATAGTCTCCCGCTGACCGGTACCCAACTCGCCGAACTGATCAGTCTCGTCGACGAAGGCAAGGTCTCGGCCTCGGCAGCCAAAGATGTTCTGAACGGCGTCCTCGATGGTGAAGGGGATCCTGGGGACGTTGCCACCAAGCGCGACCTGATCCAGATCTCGGACGCCGGCACAATCGAAGCGGCGGTCGATATCGTGCTCGCCGATAACCCTGATGCGTTCGCGTCATTGAGGGATGGGGAGGAGAAGGTTCTCGGATTTCTCGTGGGTCAGGTGATGAGGGCGACGCAGGGCAAGGCCGACCCGAAGCTCGTCAACGACGTCATCAGAGAGCGCGTCAGCGACTGAATTTTCGCCACACCAATCGCGTTTCTCGGTTGAGGTCATCGGCGGAGGGCATCGCTCTGATCGAATCGTTCATCCCGGCAGCGGTTCGCGGAAATCGTTGACGAACCTGTCAGGGAGTAGACCCTTCCTGTGCTTAGCTTTAAGAAGACATGCGTCACACCAAAATCATCGCCACCATGGGACCCGCGGTCGCCGACGCCGAATCGGTCGATGCGATGGTCGGTGCGGGGATGGATGTCGCCCGGCTTAATTTCTCCCATGGTGAGCACGACCTGCACCGCAGCTTTGTCGGATGGGTGCGGGATGCCGCCAAGCGACACGACAAGTCGGTGGCGATCGTTCAGGACATTCAGGGGCCCAAACTCCGGGTGGGGATCTTCCCTGGAGGCCCGGTTCACCTCACTGCCGGGACCGAAGTCTTGCTCTCACCCGGTAGCAGAGACGGTTCGGCACAGGTCGTCCCGGTGGGATACCCCGACCTCCTCACCGATGTCGGGATCGGGGACCGGGTGGTGCTCGCCGACGGTTTGATCACGCTGAAGGTGATCGGCGAGCAGAATGAGATGTTGATCGCCGAGGTGTTGGAGGGCGGGGATCTGTCGGATCACAAAGGCGTGGCGTTTCCGGACAGCCGCCTCAGCGTCGAGACCATAACCGAGAAAGACGAACGCGACCTCGCCTTCGGCAAAGGTCTGGGCGTTGAGTACGTGGCTGCCTCGTTCGTCCGCACCGGCGAAGACGTGACGAACGTGAAACAGCTTTGCGACGACGTGCCGATCATCTCCAAGATCGAGCTGGCCCAGGCGTACGACAACCTCGACTCGATCCTCGAAGTGTCGGAAGGGGTCATGGTTGCCCGAGGAGATCTTGGGGTCCAACTGCCGTTGCAGCGGCTACCGCTGATCCAGAACGACATTCTCAAGCGCGCCAATGCGGCGGGGCGGATTTCGATAACGGCCACCGAGATGCTCGAGTCGATGATTAACAGCTCGAGGCCGACCCGGGCCGAGGTCACTGACGTGGCTAACGCAGTCTTCGGAGGCACCGACGCGGTGATGCTCTCCGGCGAGACAGCAGTCGGGTCGTACCCGATCAAAACCATCGAAGCAATGGCTTTGATCTGTCTGGAGACCGAGCAGGGGACCCTATCGGAAAGGGGGGACCACCCGGTGCCTTTCGTCGGGGACGGCAACACCGTTGCCTCCGCTGTGGCCCAGGCCGCCACTGAAATCGCAGTCAACGTCGATGCCGAGATGATCGTTGCCTTCACCGAATCGGGTAACACCGCCCGGCTCATCTCCAAGTATCGCCCCGAGGTGCGGATCAACGCCTTCACCCCCAACCCGGTCACGGAGCGGAGGATGGCCCTGTTCTGGGGCGTTGTCCCGCATCCACTCGATCGTCGGACCTACACCGATGAGGAGATAGCGGCTGCATCGCAGTATCTGGAGTCCCGGGAGATTGCCAAACGGGGTGACCGGGTGGTGATGGTGGCAGGGGTCCCGCCCGGCCGACAGGCTTCGACCAACCTGGTCAAAGTCCACGAGATCGGAGAGGATTCAGGTGGGATGGGATCCTGAACTAGTGGTGCGTCGCTCAAATAATGATGGAGTCTCTCCGGCCCTCGTCGCC
>JBBDHT010000006.1:0-1528 GCA_040880765.1 Acidimicrobiia bacterium
CCGCGATCGGCTGACACCACTCCATCGACGAGTTGCGATGTGGCAGTGGCGGCGTGGAGTGCATCTCTGAAGCCGACTTCCGGGGTTGCCACAAAGGTGCGAAGTGCCACCTGGAAGGTCGCCATGTTCACATCCGCGACTCGACACGATGAAATGATGTCCGTCGACTCGAGGGCCGCGGCGTCACGCCCGATTCCTTTTCGAGACCGGACGTGCACGTACTCCTGGACCACCTCGATATTGACGACGGCCTCAAACTCGCCTCTTCCCGCCCCGGCCAGAATGCGGCGGCACGGTTCCTGGTACCGATGATGAGAGCCGACTGCGTAGAGGAAAATGCTGGTGTCAAGGAAGGCTTTCAACCCGCGCCCCACATCTCGTCGACCATCCGCTCCTTTTCGATCTCCCAGTCGTCCATCGGAACTGACTCGGAGCTCAGCAGGCGCTCGATCGCAGCCTCTTTGGTCAGAGATTGACCCGGGTAGTAACGATCGACGGCATCTCGGACCAGCGATCCGATGGACGCTCCGGTCTCAGCGGAGACGCGCTCGAGCCTTTCGAACTGCTCAGGCTCGAGAAGAATTTGCAGTCGTCGGGTTTTGGCCATACACATACCTTAGCATGTGTAGGTTTACACATCTATTGATCCACTGCATAGTGCACGAGGGCGCGAAAACCGCAACCCACTGCACGATCTCGACCGTTCCCACGTTGCACTGTGTACGAGGGTGCTAGAACCGCTCCCCTTTGCACTGTGCAAGCCTCAAGAACGGCTGACGTCGAGTTTGATTGCGTCTAGGGCGATTTCGACCATTTCGGTGAAGGTTTGCTGGCGTTCGTCTGAGGAGGTGGCCTCTCCGGTGCGGATGTGGTCGGAGACGGTGCAGATGGTGAGGGCGCGGCCGCCTTTCTCTGCGGCGACTCCGTAGAGGCCGGCGGCCTCCATTTCCACGGCGAGGACACCCATCGCCTCCATCCGGTTGAAGGCCTCGGGATCGGGGTTGTAGAAGAGGTCGGCGGAGTGGACGTTGCCCACCTTGACGTCGATTCCCTTCGCCTTGGCGGCTTCCTCCGCCGCCTTGAGCAGCCAGTAGTCGGCGGTGGCGGCGAAGTCGTAGTTGCCGTAGCGGACCCGATTCACCCCGGAGTCGGTACAGGCACCAATGGCGAGGATGACGTCACGAACCTTGACCTTCTCGGTGACCGCCCCGCAGGAGCCGACCCGGATCAGCCGCTCCACGCCGTATTCGGTGACGAGCTCGGTGGCGTAGATCGAGGCCGAGGGAATTCCCATGCCGGTGCCCATCACCGACACCGGAGTGCCGTCGAAAGACCCGGTGAAACCGAGCATGTTGCGGACGGACGTCACCTCTTTGACATCTTCGAGGAAGTTCTCGGCGATGTGCTGGGCGCGGAGCGGGTCGCCCGGCAGCAGGATCGAGGGGGCGAACTCGCCCTTTTCGGCGCTGATGTGTGGGGTTGGCATTTGGGAGATCTCCTGGTGGAAGCGTTCGACCCGGATACTAGG
>JBBDHT010000007.1:0-13045 GCA_040880765.1 Acidimicrobiia bacterium
TGACTGGCAGTCAAGGGGTCAGGGGTTCAAATCCCCTCAGCTCCACTTCTGGAAAGCCCTACGTTGCTAACGGGGGTTTCCTTCATGCCTCGGCCGTGGGGTACCCCTGCGAAGGGACTCGGACGATGCTTCGTCAGGACTGATCGCGCGGCTACCGTGATATATCCGTGCCAGGTCTTCATCGTCTCGGATGGATCCTCTTCTTGGTCTCGGCTGTGTTATTCGCCACTGCTGGGATTCGGTCAGGAGACTGGCTGGTGGTGGCGGGCAGCATTGTCTTTGGTGGTGCCTGCGTCCTGTTTCTCTGGCCTGAGTCCTGAGCGCTGCAAGGGGCAGGTCAGCGCTACGAATCAGAACTGAATGGCTCCCCGAACTACGGGAGACCGGTCCAACGACTGGCAGTCGAGGGTCAGGGGTCTTCAGGGTTTTCGGGATGGTAAGCCCAACGAAACAGCTTGAGCAGAATCCGCTCGGCTTCCGGGACAGAATCTTCTCTTATCTGATCGCACAACTACTGTTGGGGTTTGTCAGGGAAGGGGGTTCGTTTGTCGTTTCTCGAAGAGGGAATTGTGGATCTGCGTCCGCATAATTGGATTTTCAACATCGATAATGAGTCGTGGCCCGGCGGTGAATGCGGCCGGCGGGGTGACTGCAGTTGAGGCGGGCCGCGCGTGTCGCGAGATCGGCTCTACGCCGCCAGTTTCCAGCTAGCGCCCGATATGAAGGAACCGATGGCACGGCGTGGTTTGCCGGCTTCGAACGGAACGCGCCGAGTATTGCCGCCTTCTTCTGTGGCGACGACGTAAAGGCACGACGGAACGGTCGCATTTTGCGTCGAAGCGTTCCCAAGCGCGTCGCCGAGATCGTGGGCGAAGGTGGCTTGGCCATCTTGAATCTCCGTGAGAAAGGATCCGAGATCGACAGGATCTTGCATCGCGCCATCGCGGTCCCAGCGATGGTTGACATTCACACAGAATTGCCGGACGACATCGAAACGCTTCGAGAGCAGCTGCTGACGTCGACCACCCGGGAGGATTTCCGGCGCATCCGAAAAGCGAACTTCAGCTACCGGGTCACCACCGATCTTGAGGCGATCCGCGAGTTCCATGCCCGGCACTACGCCCCCCTGGTAGCCCAACAACATCCCGAAGACGGCCGGATCGCTTCGATGAGAAAGATGCTCGGTGATCTGGATCACGGTGGAGAACTGGTCTGCGCTGATATCGATGGCCACTGGGTGGCGGGTATCTTGAATATCGCGCACGACGACCGCTATGCGCTGAAGAACCTCGGTATCCGCGATGCGGACAACTCGGTGCGTCAGAAACGGGTGGTGGCAGCACTCATCGTTCGGAGCCTCGAGCGGGCGGTCGAACTCGGCCAGGACCGGGCGACGCTGGGCCGGTCACTGCCGTTCCTCGGGAAAGGCCCCGTTTGGTTCAAGGCGAAATGGAATGGGACGGTCACCCGCGACCCCGCCATGAGAGACCTGCATTTCTTCATGGACCTCCGCCATGATGCGGTGCGTACGCTGTTGGCTGCAAGCCCTGTCATCCACTCCGAAGGCAATGAGCTGGTGGCGTCGACATGGCTCGAGCCGGGTGAGAAACCCTTGCAAGCCACAGTCCGCGACGCGGGGCGTTTCCCGGGCATATCTCGTTGGTATGTCCTCGCCGATTCGGAGACCCTTTCAGCCGGCTCCGAGCAGCTTGCATCCACTGATCGGGTTGTGCCGGTCTCGGTTTCGTCCGGCGGAAGCCATCCACTCTGGCTGGGCGAGGTCTTGCCAACAAGTCCCGGATAGACCGCGCTAGCGGACCGGACAATCGCAGATATCGGCGGGCGAACTAGCCGGTGCCGGTTTTGCGTTTCATCCAGCCGTAGGCACCCGTTGCCAGGAATAGGACGATCCCGACCACGGTGAGCCAGAAGAGTCCTTCGAGGACGGCCCCGAGCACGACAAAGATCAGCCAGATCACAAGCAGCGTGAGAATTATTCCAGTCATGTCTCAAGCATGGCACATCTGGGACATGTCAGGTAGCCCCCGATTGTGCCGATAGAGCCAGATGGCCCCCAATCCGGAAGTGACAGTTCGCCAGCGCTCATCGATTGAGAGCTTCCTCGACGAGTACCAGGCGATTCGCTTCTACCTGAATCTCGGCGGTCTCGTCCTGATCATGGCCATATTTCTGGGTGGCTGGTGGCGGGCGGGATCGCCGGTCCCGTTTGTAATAGCCCTGGGAGTCATGGCGTCCCATGCGGCATGGTGTCGGATCAATCAGATTCGGGCACCCAAGTCAATGCTCGTGGTGGACAGCACCATGGTCGGCGCAATGATGTTGGCATCCTCAGTAGACCCGGCCGGGATGTCCGCGACGGTCGCTTTCATCGCTCTCCTGGTGGTTCTCTTCTCCGAGGGGCGCTGGATGGCCGGTCTCCTCGCATACAACTTCACCTTATTGGTGGTGGCGTCGATCCGGGATGCAGGAGCGACGGCAGAGTCTCTGGGGAGCCTGTCCGGGACCCTGTTCACGGTAGGGGCGATTGTGGTGGTGATGTACAAGGTTCGCCGCTGGCTGGGAAGGCTCGATGCCAACCGGTCACAGATGGTCGGAACGGTGAGCCATGAACTGCGTAACAATCTCACCGGGATGGTCGGGTTGACCGATGTCGTGATGTCGATGCCGGACCTGCAGCCGACCGAGGCGCTCGAATTGATCACCATGGCCCACCAGCAGGCGATGGACGCTACTGAAATCGTCGAAGATCTCTTGACCGCCTCTAGGTTGGAGGGTGCCGCTCTCAGTTTGAGTGCCGCTGAAGTCGACGTCAACGAAGAGGTGACCGACACCGCACGGAGGTTCCAGGGGGCTGGAACCGAGGTATCGCTGACGTTGGCTGAGAACTTGCCGCCAGCGTGGGCCGACGCTTTGCGGACGCGTCAGATAATCCGGAACCTGCTGTCCAACGCAATCAGATATGGGGGCCCCGAGCTACGAATCGCCACACGGGGATCCGACCAGGGGATCCAGATCTCGGTCGCCGACAACGGAAACGGAGTGCCCTCTGAGGACGCGGGGACGATCTTCCTTCCTTACCGGAGATCGACGACAGGTCGGCGGGATGCCTCATCGGTAGGACTCGGTTTGTGGATCTGCCGACAACTTGCTCACAGGATGGGAGGCAGTCTCGATTACCAGCGACACGACGGGCAGACAGAGTTCATCCTCACCCTTCCGGTGGCTGCAGACGACGCGGAGCTTGACGCTGCTGGAGCGGAAGCACCTTCGAATCTCATCGTGACGTCGGAGCCATCCAGGGTTTCTAAGACAATCAGCGGAGCCCTCGCCATTACCTAGCCAACTCCCTCATCTGTTCCCTGGCGCCATACCCAGCCGTCCGAGGGGACGGACGCGATTGACGATGGTAAAACCAAGGCCAACCAGGATGAGAAGCGGTTCCTAGCCATCATGGCCGGGTACCGGTGATGGTCCGACAGAGCGGATGGCCCTAATTCGAGCTTGGAGCCCGGTTTCGCCTCACCGATGGCGCTTGTGGGGTGTGCTGTACCCCGAGATAGCGGTACTGTTTGACCGGATGCGGGGGCAAACTCCCAAGCTGCCGGGGGAGAGGCCGGCCAGCGGGCGGCACGAATTGCCGACCACCAATTCGAGATCGGAAGGGAAACTGAGACGAGTGCCTGTTAAACATGAGGTATGGCCCGGCAGCGCCTACCCCCTCGGGGCCACATACGATGGTGCGGGCACCAACTTCTCCCTCTTTTCCGAGGTGGCTGAGAAGGTCATCCTCTGCCTATTCGATGACGCCGGAACCGAATCACGGGTCCCGTTGGAAGAGGTCGATGGTTATGTGTGGCACGGGTATCTGCCCGATGTCGGCCCCGGCCAGCGGTACGGCTACAGGGTGAAGGGCCCTTGGGATCCCGCCAAGGGTTTGATGTGCAACCCGAACAAGCTGCTTCTCGACCCCTACGCCAAGTCGATCGACGGCATCGTCGACTGGGATCCGGCATGTTTCGGTTACGACCTCGACGACCCCAACGCCCGCAGCGAGTCCGACAGCGCACCTCACGTCCCGAAGGCCGTCGTCCACAACCCGTATTTCGACTGGCGCGTCGATCATCGCCCCGGCACACCTTTGCACGAGACGATCATCTATGAGACCCATGTCAAGGGTCTGACGATCCAGCACCCCGACATCCCGAATCAACTGCGAGGGACATACGGAGGGTTGGGACACCCGATCATGATCGACTACCTCACCAAACTCGGGGTGACCGCTGTCGAACTGATGCCGGTCCACCAGTTCGTTCAGGATTCGCACCTGGTCAAAGAGGGTCGCCGCAACTACTGGGGGTACAACTCGATCGGCTTCTTTGCGCCTCACAACGGGTACGCATCGCGTCAGGGGGAACAGGTCGAGGAGTTCAAGTCGATGGTGAGGGCCTTGCACGAGGCCGGAATCGAGGTGATTCTCGACGTCGTCTACAACCACACCGCTGAGGGCAACCATCTCGGCCCGATGCTCTCGTTCCGGGGCATCGACAACGCTGCCTACTATCGATTGGTCCCGGATGATCCCGGGCACTACTTCGACACCACAGGGACGGGCAACAGCCTCAACGCGGGGAACCCGCACAGCCTGCAGTTGATCATGGACTCGCTCCGCTATTGGGTGACCGACATGCACGTCGACGGGTTCCGGTTCGACCTGGCGGCGACACTCGCCCGCCAGTTCTACGAGGTCGACCGATTGTCGGCGTTCCTCAACATCATCCAACAGGACCCGATCGTGAGCCGGGTGAAGCTCATCGCCGAGCCCTGGGACCTTGGAGAGGGTGGCTATCAGGTGGGAAACTTTCCACCGGTCTGGTCGGAGTGGAACGGAAAGTATCGGGACACCGTCCGGGACTTCTGGCGTGGTGAGCCGTCGACTGTCGCTGAGTTGGCCTCGCGCCTCACCGGTAGCTCCGATCTATATCAGGCCGACACCAGGCGCCCGAATGCGTCGATCAACTTCGTCACGGCACATGACGGCTTCACCCTGATAGACCTCGTTTCCTACAACGAGAAGCACAACCAGGCCAACGGTGAGGGAAACAGAGACGGGGAGACTCACAATCGGTCGTGGAACTGCGGCACCGAAGGACCGAGCGCCGATCCGGACGTGATCCGATGCAGGCAGAGCCAGCAACGCAACTTCTTGACGACACTCATGCTTTCCCAGGGCGTCCCGATGGTGCTCGGCGGGGACGAGCTCGGGCGAACCCAGCTAGGCAACAACAACCCCTATTCCCAGGACAGCGAGATCTCCTGGTACGACTGGGAGGACATCGACGAGAATCTGCTTGCCTTCACCCGTCGCCTGATCGCTCTCCGCAAAGAACACCCCATCTTCCGCCAGCGACGGTGGTTTCAGGGCCGTCCGATCAGGGGTTCGGTTGACATAGCGTGGTTCCGTCGCGACGGCGAGGAGATGAGCGACGAGGACTTCACCACCAGCCACCGCCGATCGTTGGGCATGTATCTCAATGGCGAGGGCATCCAAGGCCGTGATCTGCGGGGTCAGAACGTGGTTGACGACTCCTTCATGGTCGTAATGAACGCCAATGCCGGGGAGCTCGACTGGAAGCTTCCGACGAGTCTCGATCACACCTGGTCGGTTGTGGTCGACACCACTGGAGTCCTCGGCGAGGGCAGTCCCGTCAGCGGAGCACTGATGCTGCCCCCCCGCTCGACAGTGGTCCTCACCTCAGCCAGCTGAGGAAACCTACCGGAGGGTGTCGAGGATCCCGCTGAGCGGGACACTTACGAACTCAGGGCGGTTGTTCACTTCATACTCCAGCTCATAGGCTGCCTTTTCGACGATGAGGACATCGAGCAGCTCCTGGAAGTGATCCGGATCGGACGGAACGATCGTTGATTCTCCCACCGCTTCCCTGTAGCCACTCACCAGTTCAGATGTGAGCCAGCGATGGATGGTCTGTGTCCAGTTGGCCAGGTGCTCTCGGCTCCCGTCGTCCCATCCCGACGCGTCGATCTGGCGGGAAGCCATCAGCAACGCATAGTGGAATGAGCGCACCATGCCGGCTACGTCGCGGAGCGCAAGACGTTTCAGGCGCCGTTCGGAGAGGGGGCGCTGCGGCTCGCCTTCGAAGTCGATGATCATGAAGTCCTTGCCGGTGTAGAGAACCTGTCCGAGGTGGTAGTCGCCGTGAATGCGGATCCGGTCGACGGCGATCTTCTCGGACATCACTGCCTTGATCTGGTCGAGGATGGCGGCCTCGGACTCGATGAGCTGGTTGACCATCTCCTCGTCGTCTGCGTTGAGATGCGACCGGCGACGTTTTAGCAGAGCGAGACTCGTTTTCACCGTGGTGCGAATCGATTGATACACCGAGCGCATCTGCAATGTCGAGATGGTCTCTGTGCCGAAAACCGGATGGTTGGGATCCGATGCGAGAGCCAGGTGCATCTCGCCGGTGCGTTGGCCGAGAAGTCTGGCGTCGGCAAGCAGCGGCCCCATGAACTCCCGTCCTCGATCCAGTTCGTTCTGGGTGACGTCGAGAGGGTGCCTTGGGGGAGGGGGAGACCCTATGTCTTCGGAGCGGGCAATCACTGTCTCCAGTGTGAGCAGGGCGGTGTCGAACACATAGTCGAAGGCGTTGGCATGGCTCGGGACATAGTCCTGGAAGAACGCAAGCGCAGAAGATTCCCCGTCGACATCGGCGAAGACCAGTGCCCTGGTCGCAGGTGTGTGCGGGAACCGCGCTTCTTCGGTCAGGAACCGGCCGACCTCGACCTCCGGGTTGAGTCCGGACTCGATCTTGCGGAAGAGCTTCATGATCAGGCGCTCGCCGAAGAACACCGAGCTATTGGTCTGGTCGACGCCGGCGAATTTCACCGGGACGTCGTCCACCGACTGTCCGGCGCTCCGGGAGCCAGGAACTTTGCCGGAAATGAGGCTGGCCCGGCGTCCCTTCACTTTTCTGGTGCTTCCCGCAAGTTTGAGCAGCGACCGGGAGAAACTCTCGTCGTGCATCGCGTCGTACAGCAAAGCGTCGTCCTCTTCACCGGCAATGTGCACCGTGGCGATCACTGCTTCGGGGAACTCCGTCTCCACCCGTAACGCTTCTGGTCCGCTGGCGACCGCCATGGGGATCACATAGAACTCGTCGTCGCCTTCCATGTAGTTGACCTTGAGGAAGGCCACCCTCGCATCGGAGCCGGGGACCTCGAGCAGGTCGACCAGCTCGGACTCTCTGATAGTTCTGGCCTTGGACCGGAACCAGCGGCGATGAGAGATATCGGTCACCACGGCCCGCTGCAGTTGCCCGCGTGCCCGCCAGAGGCCGTCGATAGGGCCCCGCAGGTTGATCCGCGCCCTCTCCTCAGGGTGTTCTTCGGTGTCGGCTGGCTCCATCGCGAACCAGTAGAACTCGTGTGGCCCCACCGTGAGTGTGTACGGAGTGTCGCCCACCTCCGGGAAACGCGCCCTACCGAGGACCTCGACAGGTACATGACCGGCCAGGCCTTCGAGTTCGAGGGTCACCGGCTGGACATGGCGGGACAGGTTGGCGACAACGAGAACCGAGCGGTCCTCGAGACGGCGGATGAATGTGAGCACCTTTGGGTTGTCCGAATTGACGAACTCGAGGCGTCCCCGCGACAGCTCCGGCAGGCTCTTGCGGACGGTGAGCACCCGTTTCATCCACCACCACAGCGAATTCGGGTTCTCCCGCTGTATCTCGACGTTGACCGACTCGTAGTGGTACTCGGGGTCGGTGATGACCGGGAGATAGAGACGCTGCGGGTTGGCATCGGAGAATCCGGCGTTCCGGTCACCGGACCATTGCATCGGAGTCCTGACCCCGTTGCGGTCGCCCAGATAAAAGTTGTCCCCCATTCCGATCTCATCGCCGTAGTAGATCACCGGGGATCCCGGGAGCGAGAGGAGGAGGCCGTTCATCACTTCGATTTCGCGCCGATTGTTGCCGAGGAGAGGAGCCAGGCGTCGGCGGATCCCGACGTTGATCCGCATCTGGGGATCGCCGGCGTATACCCGGTACATGTAGTCGCGCTCTTCGTCGGTGACCATCTCCAGAGTCAGCTCGTCATGGTTGCGCAGGAAGATCGCCCACTGCGATGCCTCGGGTATCTCCGGGGTCTGCTCCAGGATGTCGATGATCGGGAAGCGGTTCTCCATCCGAAGTGCCATGAACATCCGCGGCATGAGGGGGAAGTGAAACGCCATGTGACACTCGTCTCCGTCACCGAAGTACTCGACGGAATCTTCCGGCCACTGGTTGGCCTCGGCGAGCAGCATTCGGTCTTCGTACCTGGAGTCGACATGGGCCCGCAGCTTCTTCAGGTAGGCGTGGGTCACGTCGAGGTTTTCGCACATCGTCCCTTCCCTCTCGTACAGATAGGGGATGGCGTCGAGGCGCAATCCGTCGACCCCCAGGTCGAGCCAGAAATCGAGTGCTTCAGAAATGGCGTCGTGAACGGCTGGGCTCTCGAAATTGAGGTCGGGCTGATGGCTGAAAAAACGGTGCCAGTAATAGGCCTTGGCAACCGGGTCCCAGGTCCAGTTCGAAGTCTCGGTGTCCTGGAAAATGATCCGTGCCTCCGCGTAGAGGTCGGGGGTGTTTGACCAGACATAGAATTCACGTTCGGGGCTTCCTTCTGGCGCCCGCCGCGCTCGTTGGAACCAGGGATGCTGGTCAGAGGTGTGGTTGATCACCAGCTCGGTGATCACCCTGAGGTCCCGGGCATGAGCCTCGCTCAGGAAACGCTTGAAGTCGCGCATGTTGCCGTATGACGGATTGATCGACAGGTAGTCGGCGATGTCGTACCCGTCGTCGCGGAGAGGGGAGGGATAAAAGGGGAGGAGCCAAATCGCGGTGACGCCCAGGTCGCGCAGGTAGTCGAGTTTGCTCGTCAACCCGCGGAAGTCCCCGATCCCGTCACCGTTGGCGTCGCGGAAGGAGCGGACATGAACTTCGTAGATGATGGCGTCGTGGTACCAGCTGGCTGCTTCAGGAGAAATAGTCGAAATCCCTTTCGGTCCGTGTCGGGCGTTTGAACGAGAATATGTGAGCCGGGATTCCGCCCACATCCAGGTGGACGAAGTTGCGAGAACCGCTCCACAGATAGAGCCGGTCGGTGATGAGATCGCGCACCTGGTACTGATCGTCATTCAGCCCGAGCGCGCCGAGATCGAGGTCGATCCACCCGGTCTGGGAATGGTGCGGATCGAGGCTGACCACGGTCAGCACGACGTCGGTGCCGGTCCGCTTTGAGTAGCTGAGGATCATTTCGTTGTCGACGTGATGAAACGTCAAGTTCTCGTTGCGCTGCAGCGCAGGATGGGAGTGACGGGCCCGGTTTATCTGGGTGATGAGTGGAGCCAGAGTGTCTTCCCGGTCGAGATCCCAATGGCGGATCTGGTACTTCTCAGAATCCGCATACTCCTCCGCGCCGGGTCGAAGCGGCCGGTGCTCCATCAGTTCGAAAGCAGGCCCGTAGATGCCGCAGTTCGAGCTGAGAGTGGCAGCCAGGACGTATCTCGAGATGAACGCCGCCCTGGTCCCGGTCTGCAGCATCTCGGGGAGGATGTCGGGGGTGTTGGGCCAGAAGTTGGGCCGAAAATAGTCACGGGCTCCGGCGAGTTCGTGCATGTAGGAGACGATCTCGTGTTTGGTGTTGCGCCACGTGAAGTAGGTGTACGACTGGTTGAAACCTACTTTGGCCAGGCGGTGCATCACCGCCGGCCGGGTAAAAGCTTCTGCAAGGAGAATCACATCAGGATGCTCTGAGCGCAGGTCGGTGATCAGCCACTCCCAGAATGGGAAGGCCTTGGTATGGGGGTTGTCGACCCGGAAAATACGCACGCCCTGGTCGATCCAGAAGTTGAAGACCTCCTTCAGGCCGTTCCACAGGCTCTCCGGATCTGATGTCTCGAAGTCGATCGGGTAGATGTCCTGGTATTTCTTCGGTGGGTTCTCGGCATACTGGATCGATCCGTCTGGCCTATGTCGGAACCACTCGGGATTCTCCTTGACCCAGGGATGGTCGGGCGAGCACTGCAGGGCGAGGTCGAGGGCTACTTCGATCCCCTTGTCATCGGCCGAGGAGAGCAGCGACTTGAAGTCGTCGAGCGTACCGAGGTCGGGGTGGATCGAATTATGTCCCCCCAGTTCTGAGCCGATTGCCCAGGGTACCCCGGGGTCGTCGGATCCGGCTGCGAGGGAGTTGTTGGGTCCCTTACGGAATGTGGTGCCAATCGGGTGAATCGGGGGGAGATAGAGCACATCGAAACCCATTCCGGCGACATAGTCGAGTTGTTTCTCAACGTCGGCAAACGACCCGCGGTCTCCGGGCGCCAAGGACCATGAGCGAGGGAACAACTCGTACCAGGTGGAGAACGCCGCTCGTTCCCGGTCGACGAACACCTCAAAGGTGTCTTCGGAGACCGTCGCCCGGGTGCGGTCCGGGTGGGATGCCATCAGCACTGCCAGGTCGTCGGAAAGTGCGATCACCGTTCTCTCGGGAAGATCGACGGCACGGTCGGCGAGCTGATCTGCGAGGTCTCCGAGCTTCCTGGCGTCCGATCCCTTCGCCCGCGATGATGCCGCGGAGACGAGTTCGGAGCCGATGTCCAGATCGAGGTCAGTGACCACATCGGCTGTTGCCTTCTTGGCGAGACCGTGTGTCCAGGTGCGGAAATGATCGACCCAGGCGGTCAGCCGGAAATGCCACCCTCCCAGCTCGGTCGGCGTGAATCCGCCGCGCCAGGTGTCGTTCTCGAAGAATTCCATTGCCGACGCAGTCCAGCTGCGTGATGACGCTCTTTTGTGCTGCAACACCGCAGAGACCAGGTCGTGCCCGTCGGCGAATATCTTCGCCCCAACCTCCACCCGGTCTCCGAGAGCGGACTTGGCCGGAAAACGGCCATGGTCGACCTGGGGGGTGACTTGCTCGATGACCACGCGCCTGTCGGTTGGCTCCGGTTTGCCCATGGCCTACTCCTCCTCCGTCGGGGCGCTTCCACTGGATTCGGAGCCTGCATAGCGGAGAGCCACCGTGGCCAACGGCGGCAGCGTCAGATCGATCGAATGTGGCCTGCTGTGGTGGGGCACGGCGAGCGGGCCGGTTGAGACTCCTCCAAGATTTCCCTGGCCGGAACCGCCGTAGATCGCGGCGTCGGTGTTGAGGATCTCTCCCCACATACCTGGTTCCGGCACTCCGATCCGGTATCCATACCGGGGGACCGGGGTCATGTTGTGCACTACGAGGACCGGTGAGCTGTCGGACCCGCGGCGGAAATAGGACACGACACTGTTCGCCGAGTCGTTGGGAACAGCCCATTCGAACCCGCCGGGCTCACAGTCGAGCTCGTGGAGAGCACTTTCCTGCCGGTAGATCCGGTTGAGATCTCCGACCAGCCTCGAGATCCCCTTGTGCGAGTCGTGGTCGAGGAGGCTCCAGTCCAGCTCGCCCTCGTGGGCCCACTCTGACCGCTGGCCCAGCTCGGCCCCCATGAACAGGAGCTTTTTTCCTGGTTGGGTGAACATCGCAGAGAGGAGCAGTCGGAGATTGGCGAACTTCTGCCAGTCGTCGCCCGGCATCTTCTCGAGCAGGGACCTTTTGCCGTGGACGACTTCGTCGTGGGAGAGGGGAAGCATGAAGTTCTCGCTGAACGCATACACCGCCCGGAATGTCAGCTCGTGATGATGGTGGCTGCGGTGCACCGGCTCTTTGGACATGTACTCGAGGGTGTCGTGCATCCAGCCCATGTCCCATTTCAGCCCGAAACCCAACCCGCCGAGGAAGGTCGGGCGGGACACGCCCGGCCATGCCGTCGACTCCTCGGCGATGGTCTGGGTGTCCGGATACTCCTGATAGACCGTCTCGTTGAGCCTCTGGAGAAAGCCGATGGCTTCCAGGTTCTCTCTGCCCCCGTGGACGTTCGGGATCCATTCGCCGTGCTCCCGGGAGTAATCGAGGTAGAGCATCGATGCGACGGCGTCCACCCGGATGCCGTCGATATGGTACCGGTCCAGCCAGAAGAGGGCGTTGCTGATCAGGAACGCCCGGACCTCTTGCCGGCCGTAGTTGTACACATAGGTCTTCCAGTCCGGTTGGAAACCCTGACGGGGGTCGGCGTGCTCGAATAAGTGGGTCCCATCGAAGAGGCCCAGGCCGTGGCTGTCGGTGGGGAAGTGGGAAGGGACCCAGTCGAGAATCACGCCGACCCCTGCCTCGTGGAGGCGGTCGATGAGCCTCATGAAGTCCTGAGGTGTCCCGTAGCGGCTGGTCGGAGCGAAGTAGCCGGTGGTCTGATATCCCCACGATCCGTAGAAGGGGTGCTCCATCAACGGGAGGAACTCGACATGGGTGAAGCCGAGGCCGGCGACGTAGTCCGGAAGGACCTCGGCTAGCTCGAGGTAGGTGAGTTGTCTCCCGCCTTCGCCCCGACGCCACGACCCGGAGTGGACCTCGTAGACACTGATCGGCGCGGTCAGGTTGTTGGCCCCAGCGCGGCCAGCCATCCACTCCGCATCATTCCATTCGTAGTCCAGTTCCCAGATCTTCGATCCGGTGTGCGGCGGTGTCTCGTGGTGGAAAGCGAAAGGGTCCGCCTTCTCGGCAGTGAAGTCGCCGTTCCCAATGTTGTACTTGTAGGAGTGGCCCGCTGTTGCTCCGGAAACCGACCCTTCCCATATCCCTGAGTCGCCACGCGGCGCGAGTTGATCGGAACGAGGATCCCAACCGTTCCAATCGCCGATCACAGACACCCGATCGGCATTGGGAGCCCAGACCGCGAAGTGGGTCCCGTTCTCATCGGGGTGGGCTCCAAGCTTCTCGTAGAGCCGGTAGTGCGTTCCCTCGTTCCACAGGTAAACGTCGTCGTCGGTCAGTCGGCTGGCGGAGGTTTGTGATCGCTTCATTCCTCCCCCAACGATAGGTGGGTGTGGGCGTAGCCGTGGAGCCATCAACTCAAGTCACCCCTGCTCAGACC
>JBBDHT010000007.1:13145-50236 GCA_040880765.1 Acidimicrobiia bacterium
GGTGGGTGTGGGCGTAGCCGTGGAGCCATCAACTCAAGTCACCCCTGCTCAGACCCGCATGAATACCGTTCTGAGATAGCCGGTGATACATCTCCTGGCGGACGTCTCGGCTGCTTCGCGGATCTCCACGGCGGGAACCAATCAACGTCATGCGGAATTGACCGGAACCAAATGTCGCTGGAGGTGGTCTAAGGCAGCATGCAACAACAAGAAACGAAACCCGCTGCGACTTCTTCGCTCTGGCTGGCCCACGATCTGGTCGTAGGTCTCCTGACCGGAACCGGTGTCGGAGCAATCGCCGGACTGTTCATCGCCGCTCGGGTCACTGAAAACAACCTGTTCACCCTCGGCGGAGCGATAGTCGGGGCAATCGTCGCGATTCTCCTCCTCATCCGATCCCACCAGCGCAACGACCGATTCCTCACGACAACAGTCGTTGTGTCATGGCTTCTCCTGGTGCTCTCGGCCGCATTCATCGCCCTCTTGATAGACGCAATCGCAAGCTTCAACTGATACCGCAAGGGGGTGACTCTCCTTGTATCCCCCCGACAGGTTGGATGATATCTGGGGTTGGGCTGGGATACAGATCTTCGTGCTGTCGTAGTCACGCGCCAGACACCTCGAAGGCGGTCACGCCAACAAAAACGGTCGAACCTGCCTGGATATATAGCGGCCGATTGCGATGCTCGCAGTGGCTCCGGGTGAGGGAGCATTGAGCACATGAATAGTGTCGCCAGCGACTTCGATGACAAAGTCGTCGACTAAGTTGCCCCTGGCATCGACAGCCTGTGCCCGAACCCCGGCACCACCGGGAAGCAGATCGATGTGGTCCAGCCCCGGTACCAGCCTTCTCGCTTGACGGGCGTACAGCCGCCTTGATCGCGAGTTGAGCACCTCGCTGGTCCCCGACAACCAGTGGCGGACTGCGAGTCTGCGGAATCCGGGATGGGCGAGAATCGAAGCGAGTTCCCTCCAGTCGGCACTTGATCCGCGATAGTGCTCACGGCCGAGGGCGAGAATGGCATTGGGCCCTACTTCGACCGTACCGTCGACCCTGCGGGTGAAGTGCACTCCGAGAAAGGGGAATCTGGGATCAGGCACCGGGTAGATGAGGTGTCGGATCAGACCCGCCGCCTGTGGAGATAGCTGGTAGTACTCGCCGCGGAACGGGATGATGCGAACGGCAGGGGACACACCGGCGAGAGCAGCTACCCGGTCCGAGTGCAAGCCAGCACAATTGATCAGGATTCTCGCCGAAAAGGTCCTGGCAGCCGTCGAAACCCTCACCCCGCCATCGCCCTGGGCGATTGCAGTCACCTCGGCACCAGTGGCTATCTCTGTCCCTGCGGCCCGTAGCGTCGTTTCGTGATGGGCGGCTATGGCAGGGAAGTCGGCTACGCCAGCCTCCGGGACATGAAGTGCTGCAATTCCGGTGGCTGCCGGCTCGAATTCGGTTATCTCCGCTCCACCGAGGCGGCGCAGCCCTCTCAGGCCGTTGGCCGATCCCCGTCTCTCCAGTTCGTCGAGAGCTGGCAGCTGGGAGGGCTCGGTGGCGATAACCAGTTTCCCGGATTGCTCGTGAGCGATCCCGGCCTCGGAACACAGCTGGTACGTGGCGTCCCGCCCCTCCACGCACAGCCGGGCCTTGAGCGACCCTGGTTTGTAATAGAGGCCCGAGTGGACAACGCCGCTGTTGTGGCTGCTCTGATGTCTGGCGACCGCATCCTCTTTGTCCACGACGAGAATCGACACGCCCTCGAGCTCTTCCGCTACCGCCTTCGCCACCGCCAGCCCGACCAGGCCGGCACCGACCACGCACAAGTCGTATCTCTGCTGGTCGCTCAAATCCCCACCGTCTCTGGAATCATCCTGCGATAAGGCTCACTGCAAACCATGGGCAGGCACGGTATGTCCTCAGCCACAGCTATGTCGGGGTAAGGACGCATACGGTAGGGCCGACCACACCTGAGCAGTCCGCCTGCGGCAGAGGCGAAATCGTCCCGGTTGAGCACTACCCCAGGAACGTTTCACCTGTTCAGAGCTCATTACGCGGCGCTCCGTAACCCAAAGGCGGGTCCCGGCGTTTACAGAGGTGTGGCTGGGACCAACCAGGAGAAGATATGCAGAAACTGAAAAGAACCGGAATCACCACATTGGTATTGCTGGGGTTGTTCGTCAGCTCTGGCGTGGCCCTAGCCGAGACCGCCGAGACCGAGGTCATCGAAGAAGAGGCCACCGACACCGAGCTGGTGATGGACACACTCTTCAGCTTCGGCTACGACCTCATCAATGGCCTGTTCCTCTGGAACATCTCATCGATCGATGAGCCATGTGCCCTGCCCACCGCTGAGGAGGCCGAGTCCGAGACCGAGCCCGAATCAGACCCCGACCCCGACTGTGAGCTCACCGAAGGCGAAGTAGCCGGTCCTGAAGGCCAGGTAAATCACGGGATGTTCATGAAGCTGTTCAACAGCCTCTATGAGGGCACCGGACGCGGTTGCGTGGTGCGACATCTTGCCCAGTCCGATCTGGGTATGGGCGATCAGCAGGTCGAGGTCGATGGCGAAGGTGAAGCAGAGACCGATCCTGAAGTGGCCGTGTCCGACGTCGACGAGGCCGTCGACTTCACCACCATCGAGACTGTTTGCCAGCACGGTCCGGGCAACGGAGACGTGTTGGATTCGGAGGATGACGGCACGGGCAAACCCGCCTGGGCCGGCAAGCCTGAAGGTGTCGGCAAGCCCGACTCTCCCGGCAAGCCTGAAGGTGTCGGCAAACCTGGCTCTCCCGACGAAGACGAATAGCTCCTACATCACCATCCGCCACGGATGAATAAGAGAGGGGTGGCCTCCCCGCCGCCCCTTTCTTCGTGGGCCGTTACCTGTTTGGCACTCCCTGCGATAGTGTCGCAACCAGGAGACCGCCATTTACGAACCAAACCCCGACCGATATTCGAAGATCCCTTACGCCCGCACCGGACGGAGTGGACTCGACCTTCCGCTCATCTCGCTGGGTCTCTGGCACAACTTCGGAGGCGATGCCCTAACCGAAGAGGGCCGGAGGATGATCCTCAACTCGTTCGACAACGGGATAACCCATTTCGACCTCGCCAACAACTACGGCCCGCCGCCCGGCTCGGCCGAGCGAAACTTGGGGTCCCTGCTCGCAACCGACCTCAGCCCGTATCGCGATGAGCTGATCATCTCCACGAAGGCCGGGTACCGGATGTACGACGGCCCATACGGAGAATTCGGTTCGCGAAAATACCTCACTGCGAGCCTGGACCAGAGCCTGACGCGACTGGGTGTCGAATATGTGGACATTTTTTACTCGCATCGATACGACCCGCTGACCCCACTCGAGGAGACGATGGGCTCCCTCGACCATGCAGTGCGCTCCGGGAAGGCGCTGTATGTGGGCATCTCTTCTTACAGCCCGGAGAAGACCGCCGAGGCGGCCGCAATTCTTCGTGACCTCGGTACTCCCTGTCTCATCCACCAGCCCTCGTATTCGATGCTCAACCGATGGATTGAGGGCGGGCTGTTGGATGTCCTGGAGATCGAAGGCATTGGGTGTATCGTGTTCTCCCCGCTGGCCCAGGGGATGCTGACTGACAAGTACCTCGGTGGAATTCCCGAGTCGTCGCGCGCGGCTACGGCAGACTCATTTGACACCGGCCTCCTGACTGAGGCCAACGTCGAAAGGGTGCTCAAACTCAATGAGATTGCCGGGCGCAGAGGACAGTCTCTCGCCCAGATGGCGATTGCATGGACATTGCGGGATCCCAGGGTCACCTCGGCGCTGATGGGGGCTAGTTCTTGGGAACAGATCGAGGAAGCAATCGAGGCAGTGCGCAACGTGGAATTCTCACCTGAGGAACTCGACGAGATCGACCAATACGCCGTTGACGGGAAAATCAACCTCTGGGCGGCTTCTAGCGAGACTGATTGAGATGACAACCTCACCTGCGGGCTGGGCCACTACATCGATACCAGCCCCTCAACCTCTCGAGGCTGGCGGTGAGCTGATCTGGCAGACAGGCGCGAAGCTTGGGGAGGGGCCGACTTGGGACGAAGAGACGGCCTCTCTTCTCATGGTCGATATCTTCGCCGGGCAGGTTCACAGGCTCAGGCCCGACGCGAGGTCGGTTGACACCTTGACAGTCGGCCAGCCAGTCAGTTCGGTTTTCCCGACCGCATCGGGAGGACTCGCCCTGACCGGCAAGGACTCTCTTGTCGCTGTCTCCTCCGATGGCGTCACGGTCACCGAACTCGTTCGATTCCCGGATGTTGGCGAGAAGGAGCGGATGAACGATGCCAAGTGTGATCCGGAGGGCCGGCTGTTCGCCGGATCGATGACGGAGATCGGCACAGATTCTTCGCTGTACCGGGTCGGGGCCGACCTCGACGTCGAAGACGTGCTGGAGGGGGTGGGCATTTCGAACGGTCTTGCCTGGTCATCCGACCGCAAATGGATGTACTACATCGATTCTGTTTCGGGGAGCGTCGACCGCTTCTCTTACGACAGCGCCTCGGGTGAGATCGCCGACCGGAGCGTGGTTGTCAGGATCGATCCCGGTCTCGGTGCACCAGATGGCATGTGCATCGATGCCGAAGACCATCTGTGGGTGGCCATCTTTGGCGGTGGGATCGTCCGGCGCTACGACCCGTCGGGGTTGATCGCTGACGAAATCGAGGTGCCCGCGCCGAATGTCACTAGCTGTTGCTTTGGCGGAGCTGGCTACACGGATCTCTATGTTACGACTGCACGGGCCGGTCTCGCTGAGGAAGAGAGGGAGCGCTTCCCGCTCTCCGGCTCGGTGTTCCGTTTCACCCCTGCGGTCGGGGGCACTGCGCCGTTTTCATTCGCCGGGTCGATCTAAGGTCGCTCCAAGGTCAGATATCCGGATCGAGGTGAGGATCAACCCGGCAATGCCTCGATGATCATCCCTGATCCGCATCTGCTACGAATTGGTGTCATATGAGTGATTTAGCCGCGCCCGTTCGTTCTCGCCTCCGCCGGTACAACATTGTCATGGGATTTCTGCATGCGGCTCAGGCAGCCGCAGTCCTGTGGCTCGCAACCGATTTCACGCTTCCTGTGATCGCGACCTATATGACCGGGCCACCGGGTCTGGAGCCGACAACGGTCGAACCGCTCTTCAATATGAGCCTCGCCTGGGGAGTTGCTGTGTTCCTCTTCCTCTCCGCGGCAGCGCATTTCCTGATTGCTTCGCCCGGTATCTACCAGTGGTATCTCGCCAATCTCGGGGAGAAACGCAACTACGCCCGATGGATCGAGTACTCGCTGTCGTCCTCGGTGATGGTGGTGCTGATCGCCATGCTGGTGGGTATCGCCGATATCGCTGCTCTCATCGCTCTTGCAGGCGTCAATGCCTCGATGATCTTGTTTGGCCTGCTCCAGGAGAAGTACGAGTCTCCAGGTCGCGGCGCTGGGTGGCTGCCGTACTGGTTCGGGGTGATTGCCGGAGCGGTCCCCTGGGTCGCAATTGCGATCTACTTGTTCAGCCCGGGTTTCGAGGCCAATCCTCCGGGCTTTGTCTACGGGATCTTCGTTTCCCTTTTCGCCTTTTTCAACATCTTCGCAGTCGTCATGGTCCTGCAATACCGCCGCATCGGGAAGTGGGCGGACTATGTCTACGGCGAGTCCACCTACATCCTGCTCAGCCTGGTCGCCAAGTCGGCATTGGCCTGGCAGGTATTCGCCGGAACGTTGGCATCGTGATCTTCCTAGGCTGGGCCGATGGCATTTGACGTCACCGCGCTGGGAGAGATGCAGCTGGTCGATCCCGACGGGTCCGAGCAGCGGCTTGGCGACCGCTGGCAGGCCAACCCCAGGGTCATCCTCTTCCTCCGCCACTTCGGCTGACTGACCTGCCGGGAACGGGCCGGTCAGGTCCGTGAGAGATATGAAGAGATCCTCGCCGCCGGGGCGGACGTCACTGCGATCGGCACCGGCGGGAAGCGCTATGCACAGGCCTTTATCGCGGATGAATCGGTTCCCTTCGAGGTGCTCCTCGACGAAGACGGGTCAGCGGCGGAGTTGGTCGGCACCGGCACTCTCGGAAAGCTGTCGCTCGTGAGTCCTCGCCAACTCGTGGCCGGGACGAAGGCACTGGCCAAAGGCAACCGACAGCACAACGCCGGAAGGCGCCCGTTCCAGCTGGGAGCAACCCTGGTTATCGGCCCCGGCGACGACCTTCGCTATTCAGACTTCGAAGAATTCGCCGGCGACCATGCCGACCTTGACGAAACCTTGCGTCACCTGTAGTCGTAGAAACCGCGACCTGATTTGCGGCCGTGCAGGCCTGCCTCGACCATCCGGGTCAGAAGCGGGGGAGAGGCGTATGCGGGATCCTTGAACTCGTCGAAGAGCACATCGGCAACGTACTTGGTGGTGTCCAACCCGACGAAGTCGGCGAGTTCCAACGGCCCCATCGGGTGGTTGGCACCCAGTTTCATCCCGGCGTCGATGTCCTCGGCCGAGGCGAACCCGGCCTCGAACATCCGGACGGCACCGATCATGTAGGGGATCAGCAACATGTTCACGATGAATCCGGCGCGGTCCTTCGCCCTCACCACTGTCTTGCCTAGCGACTCCGCATAAGTTGCAACGGTGTCGGCGGTGTCGTCGTCGGTGAGCACCGTGGTCACCAATTCCACCAGGGCCATCACCGGCACCGGGTTGAAGAAGTGGAGCCCAACGACCTTTCCCGGCCGCTTCGTCGCTGCCGCAAGGCGGGTAATCGGGATCGAAGAGGTGTTCGATGCGAGGATGGCATCCGGGCCGGTAACCCTGTCCAGCTCAGCAAAGATGTCCTTCTTCAAGCTCTCGTTCTCGGTTGCCGCCTCGATGACCAGCTGACGGTCGGCCTGCTCGGAGATGTCGGTGGAGATGTCAATCCGGGAGAGAATGTCGTCCCGCCCGACTTCGTCCAGCTTCTCCCGCTCCACGGCACGGGCCAGCGACTTCTGGATTCTTCCCAATGCAGCTTCGGCGGCCTCGGCATTGATCTCGTGGACTATGACGTTGCTTCCGGCCCTTGCGCACACTTCGGCGATACCCGAGCCCATGAGCCCACCGCCAATAACTCCAATACGTTCCATGGCCACAGAAGATACCCGGCGACCCGAAATCCCCTAAACCCGGCCCTCCGTGCACTGTGCAATACGGCTCGTTTTCCGCACCCTGGTGCGCTGTGCAGGACTATTCACGACTGCACTGTGCAGAAGGGTTCGATATCCGCGCCCCTGGGCACTGTGCAAATGGCGGGTCAGACTCCGGCGATGGCGCGGTCGCCGGCGCGGAGCCAGCAGGCGGCGAGATGATCCTTCTCTCCCGGGCCTGGCATCAGGTTGGGAGGCTCCACGTCGCACAGACCGGGTCTGGCGATGGGGCAGCGGGGATGGAAGTGACAGCCGGGTGGTGGGCTCAGCGGCGACGGGATCTCGCCCTGGAGGATCTGCCGGGCCCGCTGACGATCAGGGTCGGCGATGGGGATCGCCGAGAGCAGGGCTTCGGTGTAGGGATGGAGCGGGTCGGCGTATAGGCTGTCGCGGTCGGTGATCTCAACAATTCTGCCCAGGTACATAACGGCCACCCGATCGGAGATGTGCTCGACAACGGCAAGGTTGTGGGCGATGAAGAGCAGGGTGAGATCGAGCTCCGACTGCAACTCCTTGAGCAGGTTGAGCACCTGGGCCTGCACCGAGACGTCGAGGGCGGACACTGGCTCGTCGGCGACCACCAGGTCGGGTTTGAGGATCAGAGCCCGGGCGATCCCGATGCGTTGCCGCTGGCCACCGGAGAACTCATGGGGGTAACGGCCGACATGAGACTCGCGGAGTCCCACCAGCTCGAGCATCTCAGTGACCCGCTCGTGTCTCTCGTCGCGGTTTTCCACACCGTGGAGGCGTAGCCCTTCGGCGATCGACTCGCCGATCTGGGTGCGCGGGTCGAGAGAAGTGAACGGGTCCTGGAATATGATCTGGACCCGTTTCCGGAACGGCTTCAGCTGCCGGTCGTTGAGATGGGTTATGTCGTTGCCGTCGAACTGGAGGGTCCCGCTGGTCGGCTCGAGGAGGCGGACCAGCATCCGGCCTAGTGTCGTCTTGCCGCAGCCGGATTCGCCCACCAGGCCCAGCGTCTCGCCCTTGCGTATGTCGAGGTCGACACCGGCAACTGCGTTGACCTGTCCCACCACCCTCTGTAGCAGCCCGCCCTTGACCGGGAATTGCTTGACCAGGTCCCTGATCTCAACCAGGTTCTCAGGCATCGTCAGGCTCCATGTCGGGGTGGTCCTCGTACAGCCAGCAGCGCACCTTGTGTTCGGCTTCGTACTCGATAAGGTGCGGTTTGCGGACCAGACAGATCTCCAGGCCATTCTCGACCCGGGCAGTGCAACGGCTCGCGAAACGGCACCCTTGGGGGAGATCGATCAGCGAGGGAACCACTCCCGGGATGGTTGCCAGGTTCGCCTTGAGGTCTCCCAGGACCGGGATCGAACCGATTAGCCCTTTGGTGTAGGGATGCAGGGGTTGTTTGAAGATGGTGCGGACGTCAGCCTCCTCGACGATCTCCCCCGCGTACATCACCGCCACCCGGTCGGCCATTTCCGCTACGACCCCGAGATCGTGGGTGATGAGGATGACTGCTGTCTTCAAGTCGTTCTGCAGGTCGCGCATCAGATCGAGGATCTGCGCCTGAATGGTCACGTCGAGAGCTGTGGTCGGCTCATCGGCGATCAGCAACTCTGGCTGGCAGGCAAGCGCCATGGCGATCATGATTCGTTGTGCCATGCCACCGGAGAGCTCGTGCGGGTATGCATCCGCCCGGGCCTCGGGGTCGGGGATACCCACTTTGGCGAGCATCTCGATCACCTTCTCGTCCTCGACGTTGTCGGACCAGTCGCGGTGAAGCTCGAAGACTTCTTTGATCTGTGCCCCGGCCCGGTACACCGGGTTCAGCGCCGACCCGGGCTGCTGGAAAATCATCGAGATGTTTTCTCCGCGCAGCTTGCGGACCTTCTCCTGCTTCATCTGCGCCAGATCCTGGCCGTCAAAGAGGATCTCGCCGGCCACAATCTTGCCGGGAGAGCGCACCAGGCCCATGATGGAGAGCGACATCACCGACTTGCCACATCCCGACTCGCCGACCACGCCCAGAACCTCACCCCGGTTGACTGTCAGGTCTACCTCGTCGACAGCCTTGACCACGCCGTCGCGGGTGTCGAAGTGGGTTTTCAGCCCTTTGACTTCGAGCAGAGTCTCGCCTGCCGGGACAGGTCTCGGCACTTCGGTTTCGATCGGGTTCTCTGCCGGTAATGCGCTCATTTGTTCAGTGTGGGGTCGAGGGCGTCGCGAAGGCCGTCACCCATGAGGTTGAAGCCGAGGACGGTGATCATGATGGCAAGACCCGGGAAGAAGACGAGATGCGGTGAGGTGAAGACGTTGTTTCGCTCCTGGGCCAGCATCGTACCCCACTCTGCAAGAGGGGGCTGGGCGCCGAGGCCGAGGAACGACAGACCGGCCGCTTCCAGGATCGCTGTCGCTACCCCCAGGGTTGCGAGTACCACAATCGGTGTCATCGCGTTGGGCACAACCCGTCTCAGCAGAATTCTGCGTGGCGTGGCCCCCAACGCCCGGGAAGCTGCGACGAAGTCGGTTTCCTTGATCGCAAGTACCTGGGCCCGCATCACACGGGCGTACTGAGGCATGGTGACGACGGCAATGGCAAGAAGGGCGTTCTGCAGACCCCGCCCCAGGACCATGACGATCGCGATGGCGAGGAGCAGGGAGGGAAAACCGAGGATGACGTCCATAAATCTCATCAGCACATTGTCGAGCCACCCACCTTTGTAGCCGGCGATCGCTCCGATCGTTGCACCGACGACAAGGGCCAGGGTGACGGTGAAGAACCCGAGGCTCAGGCTGATCCTCGATCCGTAGATCAATCTGGAAAAGACATCTCTGACGTTTCCATCGACACCGAGGACATGTTGCGGGATCTCTTCGTCGCAGCCAAGCATGTGGACGCAGGGTGGGTCCCGGGGTCGGATGTCCTCGCGGCCGATGAGAACCTGATTCGGTTCATACGGCGCCAGGATGGGAGCGAAAATGGCCACCAGGAGCAGGAAGGTGACGATCCCGAGCCCGATCATGCCGCTCTTCCTCCCCCGGAACCGGCGCAGGGCGAGTCGCCACTGCGACATCGGGCTCTCAAACAGGCGTTCCGGTCCGGCGACCTGCTCTTCGAGAATGGAGAGGGCTTCTTCCTTCGAGACCTTGCCTCTCTTGCCCGATATTCCGCTGTGCTCTTCGGTCATTCCAACCTGATCCTTGGATCGAGCCAGGCATACGACAGGTCAACGAGGAGGTTGACCAGCACATAGCCCCCAGCGATGATCACGGTGAAACCCTGAACGATGGCGTAGTCGCGGCCGGTTATAGCGTCGAAGAGGGCACGGCCCACCCCGGCGAGGTTGAAGACGGTCTCGGTGAGCACCGCTCCGCCGAGCAGCGCGCCCAGCTGAAGCCCGATGATGGTCACCACCGGGAGCAGGGCATTACGCAGAGCGTGACCCCGCACCACTGTGGTCTCCCGGGCGCCTTTGGCCCGAGCAGTGCGGATGTAGTCTTTGCCCATCACCTCGAGCAGCGACGATCTAGTGATTCGGGCGATCACGGAAAGCGGGATGGTTGCGAGGGCTACCGCCGGGAGGATCATGTGTTTCACCGCGTCCCCGAAAACTTCCCAGTTTCCGGTGATCAGGGAGTTGAGGATGACAAAGTTGCCCATGAACTCGTTGAATGTCGCCCACGCCGTGTCCGGGGTCAATTCCCACCCCCATGCCTCGTAATAGGGAATGGAGAACAGTCCCGCCGTTAATCGCCCGCTGGGCGGCAACTGGAGGGGAGTGTTCTGGAACACGATGGCAAAAAGGTATGCAAGCATCAGCCCCAGCCAGAAGACAGGCATTGAGACACCGATATTGGCGACTGCCATGGTGCCGGTGTCTACCGCGGTGTTGTGCTTGCGGGCTGCGATGACTCCCATCGGCACTCCAACGGCGATCGCAAGGAAAAGAGCTGATATGGCAAGCTCAACGGTGAGGGGTAGACGCTCGATGAGGAGCTGGTTGACGGGGCGGGAGAAGCGGATCGACTCCCCGAGATTGAAAGTGGCGACATTCTTCATGTAGATGCCGAGCTGCACATAGATCGGCTCGTTGAGCCCGTTCGCTTCGTCGTACCTCTCACACGCCTCGGCGGTGGCCCTTTCTCCGAGAAGCGAAGTGCAGGGATCGCCCGGTATCGCTCGAATCAGAAAGAAGACGACGACAACGATCCCGACCAAAACCGGGATCGCAAGCAAAACTCGTCTAAGTAGGTAGGAGATCATCTAGTGGCCGCTGAGAGTAGATGAGAGGGAGGCGCCGCGGCGCCTCCCTCTCATCGCTAGTCGATTGGTCTTATCCCTCGGTTTCCGGGGCGTTGATCAGACCATTCCATAGGTAGTCGTAGTACTCGAACACACCGCTGTTGCCCGCATGTAACGGGCTGGCGGCATCGAGTCCAGCGGTGAACGACGCAACGACGTCATTGGCGTCGAAGGTCGAACCGTCGTGGAACAGGACTCCCTGACGGAGTGAGCAGGTCCACACGCTCAGGTCCTCATTGGGCACGCACTCTTCAGCCAGCTGCGGCTGAACGTTGCCCTCCGTGTCGTAGGAGTAGAGCGCCTCGACAACCTGGGCACAGGCCCGAAGCGACTCACCGTCGGTCTCATCGGCGCAGTACAACGAGATCGGCTCGTTGCCCTGCACGAAGACCAGGGTGTCGGTTCCGTTGTCCCATAGGTTGAACATGACCGAACCCCACGGCGGAGCGTAAGCGCCCTGCACATCCGTAGAAGCAGCGAACGAAGCTCCCGCATGTGCGATCGCCACCATCGGGACCAGTTCCTTGATGGCATTGTTGGCAGCTTCGTAAAGCGGAGCAGCCTCAGCCGGATCGGCGAGCTGCGACGCTTCGAGAAGCGGCTCGTAGATCTCCGGGAACGGATCGCCGAACTGGAGGTTCGTCTCGGCGAAGTGGAAGTCCAGGAAGTTGGTCACGTGCGGGTAGTCACCCGTCCAACCAAGCAAATGGAGACCATCGAGGTCGCCGGCGGATGCCGCCTGGATGAATTCTCCCGACTCCATGTTTACCACCGAGGCGGTGATTCCCAGATTATCACTGAGCTGGGCCGCGATGTCAGTAGCGACATCTCCCGGTGTGGGCAGGTAGCCACGTGTCACGTCGCGGTAGTAGATCGATGTCTCAAAGCCATCTGCAAAGCCTGCTTCTGCAAGCAGGTCCTGGGCCGCTTCGAGATCGAATTCGTACCACGAGTCTCCTTCACACCCGTTCGCAACCGAGCACGGTGTGAAGTGTGAGGCTGTCTCCGACCCGGGCGGGTAGAAGGTGTCGACGATCCGCTGCCGGTCGATACCGAGAGCGATGGCGCGACGTACGTTGACATCATCAAATGGGGCGAACGTATTCGTGAACCCCACATAGAAGATGTTGGGCTCGGGTTTGTCGAGCAGGACAAGGTTCGGGTCGTTCTCGATTGTCTCGAGGTCCTCCGTACCAGGGAAAGTAATTCCATCCGCAGTTCCGGCCTGCAACTCGAGAAGTCGCCCAGAGCTCTCAGTCGCCCACCTGAGGACGGCGGTCTGGTGCGGGGCAACGGTTCCGTAGTAGTCGTCGAATCGCTCGTAAACGACTGAGTCTCCACGAACCCATTCTCTCAAGACGTAGGGGCCGGTCCCGATCGGGTTGTCGAGCGGTGCACCACCAGTTGCTTCGAGATGCTCTGCCGGCTGGATGCCGAAGACTCCGAAAGCTACCTGGGCGAGGAACGCAGGATGCGGTCCACAAAGTGCGAACTCGACGGTGTGCTCGTCGACTGCAGTGATCGTGTTCACACGACCGCCGTAGTCACAGCCTCCCGCATCGAGTGTGAGACCTTCGAAGTCGGGGTCCGGCTCCACCGAAGTGGTCGTCCCGCCGGTCGTCGTCGTGGTCTCACCCGCGGTGGTAGTGGTCTCGCCGGTACCGCCGTTGCCGCCGCAAGCTGCGACGACCAGGGCCAATACCGAGACGAGCGCTAACCAACGCATTCGTTTCATATTTTCTTCCTCCATATTTGGGATGTGTGCTAACCGGGCTGCCGGCGGCACATCTGCAACGCTACCGAATTTGGTGACGCTACGCGTATGTCCATGCCTCCGCAGCACGATTTCGTGTCAAGATTTCCGCGACGTGCGCAGTGACGGCCCCAGCCGAAAATGCTTATTACCCTGTGTCGTTCATGGCATATGACCACAAAGCGATCGAGGAAAAATGGCAGGCTCGCTGGGAGTCTGAAAGGATATTCGAGGTAGCCGCCGACGAGGCGATTCCCAAGTTCTACAACCTGTGCATGTACCCCTACCCGTCGGGAGCGTTGCATCAGGGCCACGTCCGCAACTACACCTTCGGTGATCTCCTCACCCGGTACAAGACAATGGCCGGGTTCAACGTCCTCTCCCCACTCGGTTGGGACAGCTTCGGGCTGCCTGCGGAGAACGCGGCGATCGAGACCGGGGTCCATCCCAAGGAGAACACCGAGGCGCAGATCGCCACGATGACTCGTCAGGTGAAACAGCTCGGGGCCATGTACGACTGGACAAGAGAGCTGGCCAGCCACTCCGAGGAGTACTACCGCTGGGACCAGTGGCTATTCCTGCAACTCTTCGAGCAGGGCCTCGCGTACAAACGCGAGGCCCTGGTCAACTGGTGTCCCCGTGACCAGACAGTCCTCGCCAACGAACAGGTCGTCGACGGTCATTGCGAGCGTTGTGGCGCCGAGGTCGAGCGACGCAACCTGGCCCAGTGGTTCTTCAAGATCACCGACTACACCGAGCGCCTGCTCGAAGACATCGACACACTGGACGAGTGGCCGGAGCGGGTGCGCACCATGCAGCGCAACTGGATCGGCCGGTCCCAGGGCGCCAGCTTCGCACTGCAGGTGGCGGACACCGACCATTCCTTCGAGGTCTTCACCACCCGGCCCGACACCATCTTCGGGATGACTTTCGCAGTGCTGTCACCGGAGCATCATCTGGTCGAAGAACTGATTGCCGGCACCGAGCAAGAAGCAGAAGCCCGCGCCTACATTCGAAAGGCCGGGAGTTCCAGCGATGTCGAGCGGATGGCGAACACCGACAAGACCGGAGTGTTCATCGGACATCATGCGGTCAACCCTGTCGACAGCCGTTCGGTCCCGATCTACATCGCCGACTACGTGCTCATGGGTTACGGGACAGGGGCGATAATGGCTGTCCCCGGCCAGGACCAGCGCGACTGGGAGTTCGCCACCAAATATGGCATCGAGATCATCAGGACCGTGCAACCACCCGACGATTTCGACGGAGACGCTTACACCGGCGACGGGGTGACCATCAATTCCGGATTCCTCGACGGCTTGGAGCGCGAGGGGGCGATTGCGGCAATCATCGAATGGCTGGAGGCGAAGAACATCGGCGAGGGCACGGTCCAGTATCGGCTGCGCGACTGGCTGATCTCACGCCAGCGCTATTGGGGCTCTCCGATTCCCGTGGTCAATTGTGACGGGTGCGGGATGGTCCCGGTGCCCGAAGATCAGCTGCCGGTGGTCCTGCCTCACATCCTCGACTATGCCCCGAAAGGCCGGTCGCCCCTGGCGGCGGTTGACGAGTGGGTGAACACCACATGCCCTGCTTGTGGAGGAGAGGCCAGACGGGAGACCGACACGATGGACACCTTCGTCGACTCCTCCTGGTACTTCTTCCGCTTCACCGATCCGCGAAACGCTGAGCAGATCTTCGACCCCCGGGCAGCGAGCTACTGGATGCCGGTCGACCAGTACATCGGCGGAGTCGAGCACGCAGTCCTCCACCTGCTGTACGCGAGGTTCATAACCAAAGTGCTGTTTGACATGGGCCTCTCCACTGTTAAGGAACCGTTCGCCCGCCTCTTTACCCAAGGGATGATCACCCTGGACGGGGCGAAGATGTCGAAGTCGAAGGGCAACGTGGTCGACCCCCTCGACCTGTTCGAGTCGCACGGGGCGGATGCCCTCCGTCTCTACCACCTGTTCATGGGCCCACCCACCGACGATGCTGCCTGGGACACCAACGGGGTTGACGGCACACTGCGCTTCCTCGACCGCCTCTGGCGAGTGGTCACCGAGACCGACCGGTTCGACGAATCGGCTGACGCCTCCGAATTGGTCGCAGATGCCCACCGGGCGGTGAAAAAGGTCACCGAGGACATCGACAACTTCCACTTCAACACTGCGGTCCCGCCGTTGATGACGGTCACCAACGATCTGGTCGATCAGGCGCGCAGCGGAATTTCCAGGGAAGCATTCGTCGAAGTGACCGAGATCCTCATGAAGTTGCTCTCCCCGATGGCACCGCACATCGCCCATGAGCTGTGGGAGTTGAGCGGCCACGAGACGATACTGGCGCGCGAGCCCTGGCCAGTCTGGGACCCGGAGATGATCGAGCGGGCATCGGTGACGATGGTTGTCCAGGTCGACGGCAAGCTGCGGGACCGGATCGAGGTCGAAGCCGACATCGCTGCGGCTGACGCCGAACGGCTCGCACTGTCTGCGGAGAAAATCCAGACCTGGATCGAAGGCAAGGAGATCAGGAAGGTGATCGTGCGCGAGCCCAACCTGGTCAACATCGTTGTCGGCTGATGAGGCTACCGGCCGCTCGATTTGTCGGAACGGCGCTGAATCCCGATTACCTGATCAAGATCCAACCGGTCACACCTGAGACCGTGACGGTGCTGTCCGCCCCACGGCTCATGCGGAGGCTTTGGGCGAAGGAAACCGGGGCGATGACCATCGGGAAGCGCATCTATGTCGAACCTGCAGTCCTGGAGCGGGGAGGACGGGAACTCACCGCTCTTCTCATGCATGAGATGGTGCACTCCCGCCAATGGCAGGAGCGGGGCCCGGTGCGGTTCCTGGCCTCCTATATTCGCCAGTACCTGGTGGCCCGGATCACCGGCGCCAGCCACCGTGAGGCCTACCTCGCTATCGAAGCCGAGGTCGAGGCGCGCTCGATATCGAGAAACTTCTCCGGCTGACTACTCAACAACAAGGGCGTCCAGGTCCTCCTCGGGGTCGGGGTACCGGGGGTCCATCTCGTTGAGGGTGTCGATGAGGATCTGGGACACCACCAGGTTTCGATACCACTTCCGGTTGGCGGGGACCACATACCAGGGGGCGTGGGGAGTGGAGGTCCGCGACAGCATCGCCTCGTAGGCCTCCCGGAAATCGTCCCACATCGCACGGTCGTCGAGGTCGGCCTTGTTGAATTTCCAGTTCTTGTCCGGGTTGTCGAGACGCGCCTCGAGGCGCTCTTTTTGTTCTTCCCTGCTGATGTTGAGGTACACCTTTACGATTCGGGTGCCTTCGTCGGCGAGCATCCGTTCGAATTCGTTGATGTGCCGGTACCTCTTCTCCCACCTCTCGGGCGGTACCAGATTTCGAACTCTGACGACAAGGACATCCTCGTAGTGCGACCGGTTGAACACGGTTATCCGGCCGTTTGCTGGAGTGTGCTGGTGGATCCTCCACAGGTAGTCGTGGGCCAGCTCTTCCTCGGTCGGCTTCCCGAAGGGATGCACTTTGATTCCCTGCGGGTTCACTCCGGTGAATACCTTGCGGATCGTGCCGTCCTTGCCACCGGTGTCAGTGGCCTGAAGCACCAGGAGCAGCTTCTGTTTCGACTCGGCCCACAGCCTCTTCTGGAGCGCTGACAGCTCATCGTTGAGTGCAGGGAGAGCCCGCTTCCCGTCCTGCTTCCCCTCTTCGAACCCGAATTTTGAGTCGGGGTCGTGTTCGTCCAGCGAAACCAGAGTGTCGGGTGGCACCCGGAACTGACTGATTTCGATCTTTGTCTGTCCCATGGGGGTTAACCACCGCCTTCGAGCCTTGTATCTATGGGAGGTGATGGGGAGAGTACCTAAAGACCGGGTTGTCGTGGTCGGCCTTGGAGTTCTGGGGGCGGCGGTAGGCGCCATGATCGGGACAGTTTCCGTAGCGCCGCCTCCCCCCGATCCTCTGATCTCGGTTCCGACCGTAGAGGCGCTTGCGGGCCTGGTTCCGGTGCATGTCTCCGGCTGGGTCAACTCACCGGGAGTGGTCTGGGTCGCCGAGGGGGCTCTCGCCGTGGCCGTGATCGAGGCCGCCGGTGGAGCCCGCCAGGGAGCCAGGCTCGACCTGATCAACCTGGCCCGGCCCGTATTCGAGGGCGACCAACTCCAGGTCCCGGGGCCGGAAACCGCCCAGGGCGGGAACGGGACCCTGTCCGATGGGCTCATCGACCTCAACACTGCCGATGAGACCGAGTTGCAGAAGCTTCCCGGGGTTGGCCCGGTGCTAGCCGGTCGCATCATCGCCCATCGGGAAGACGTGGGCCGGTTCGAGTCGGTGGAGGATCTTCTCGACGTCCCCGGGATCGGTGAGACCCGTCTCGCCTCGATCAAGGATCTGATTCGACCGCCGTGAGTGTTGTCGCAGGCATTGTCCCCGAGCACTCATGGCTGTGGCTGGCGAACGCCGTGACGGCGATCCTGACTGCGCTTACTGTCACCGGTTGGGGGTATGGATGGATCCTCGTCGTGGCTGTGGCCCTGGTTCAAGCGGCTCGAGGTCACTTCACGTCCATGCTGGTGGCTGCGTCCGTGGCGGTGCCTTACCTGGCCTGGCCAGCGCCGACTCTGCCGGAAGGAGCGGTGACCGGTGACCTGGTGTTGACCACCGACGCCAGGTCGGGTCCCTATGGCAATTGGGCGCTGGGCTCCTTCGGCAACGTTGCGGTGTTCGTCGACCTCGCTGGGACGCCCGGTGAAGCGGGACAGGCATACCGGGTGGGCGGAGAGGTCACCGGAGATGTCACCCGGATCGGAGGACGTCCACGTCAGATCGTGGAGCTCGACGAAGCGGAGCCGATCGACACGCCTGCCGGATTGTACCTGCGCGGGGGAGCCCTCGTCCGTCACCATGTGGTGGACCGGCTGTCCGGCGGCCCGGAGGCCAGGGCGCTCCTCGCCGGGTTTCTGGTTGGCGACACCACTGGGGTCAGTGAAGTCACGGTCGAAGCCATGCGAAAGGCCGGCCTTTCCCACTTCGTCGCAGTGAGCGGGAGCAATGTTGCTCTGTTCCTGGGTTTTGTCGCCGTGGTCACACTGCCGCTCGGCATCGGTCCCAAGCGCCGCGCCCTCACCGGTCTCCTTGCCCTGCCGGTCTTCGTCGTGGCCACCGGATACGAGCCCTCGGTGGTCAGGGCATCGGCAATGGCGGCACTGGTCCTTCTCGGGCGGCTCCTCGACGTCGTGCTCGAGGTCTGGCAGGTGATAGCCCTTGCCTCGATTGCAGTGCTTGCCCACGACCCGTGGCTGGTGCGCAGTGTCGGCTTTCAGCTCTCCCTGATGGCGACATGTGGAGTGGTGGCCGGAGCCAGGTGGCCCCTCACCGCCGGCAAGATCGGCCGGGCTCTAACGATCACACTCGGGGCGCAGCTGGCGGTGGCCCCGCTCTTGCTCTGGCACTTCGGTTCGATGCCCCTGCTGAGTCCCCTCAGCAACCTGGTCGCCGCACCACTGGTGAGCGTCGCCACTCTGCTCGGGATCGTGGCGGTTTCCGGCCCTTCCTTTGCCCTGATCCCGGCGGAGTGGGTCGCGATGTTGGTCATCGACATCTCGCACATGTCCGCCGGGTGGCCGCAGATCGGTTGGCTGGGCTTCGCCACGCTCACCTGTCTGGTGCCGGTGGCAGGGAGGATGTGGAGCCGGCATCCGGAGACGGTTGCGGTCCTGGCAGCTGGAGCGTTTGTCGTCCTCTTGCTCCCCGGCACATCCCGGCTCGACGCCGGCGAAGTGGCGGTGCTCGACATCGGCCAGGGTGACGCAATCCTCATCGCCGGGGGCGAGGGAAGGTATGCACTCGTCGATGGGGGTCGCGACCAACCACTGCTCGTCGAGCGGTTGCGCGAGTTCGGGGTGAGACACCTCGACCTCGTGGTGATGACCCACGGGGACGCCGACCATGCAGGCGGGCTCGAGGCTCTGCCCGGTCGGATCGGGATCGGTGAGGTCTGGGAGCGAACCGAACCGCACGCCACACCGGTGGGCGACCGCTTCCTCAGCGCTGCCGCCCGGTTCGGGATACCGGTTGTCCAACCGCCGATTGGCACCACAGTCCAGTTTGGTGTGGTGGAGATCCGGGTGTTGGGCCCGGTGCGCAGGTATGAGTCGCCGAACGACCAGTCGATAGTCCTCATGGTCACAGGGGCCAACAAGAGCATGCTTCTCAGCGGCGATATCGAAGTGGTGGCCCAATCCGAGCTGGCCGGACTGAAAACCGATGTGCTCAAGGTCCCTCACCACGGAGGGGGCACTTCCGACCCGGAGTGGTTGGCATCTACCGGCGCAGAGCTTGCGGTGATCTCGGTCGGGGCCAACGATTTCGGCCATCCGGTGCCGTGGGTCGTGCGGGTCTTGCAGGAGTCCGGTGCCGCAGTGCGGCGCACCGATCTCGAGGGGACGGTCGTGGTCCACCTGGGTGGATGAAAGAGCGGGATGGTTGTCACTCCGGGATGCTTGACTGCAGGGCGATGAGCGAGCTCCAGCTTGGAACCACTTCGCTTCCCCTCGGGGATACGACCTATGTGATGGGGGTGATCAACGTCTCCCCCGATTCGAAGAACGTCCACACCGTTGCCACCACCGTTGACGACGCTCTCCTCATGGCCGACCGGTACCGCACCTGGGGTGGGACGATCATCGACCTCGGCGGCCAGTCGTCGCACTACGACAACCCGACTATCGCCGCCGCCGACGAGGTCTCACGGGTCGTTCCGATTATCGAGGCGCTGGTCTCCGAGGACCACATCGTCGCCATCGACACCTGGAAGCCCGAGGTTGCCGCGGCCGCCCTCGACGCCGGCGCATTGATCGTCAACGACACCGGGGGCCTCAAAGATCCCGACATGCAGAAAGTCGTGGTGCGCTACGAGGCTGCGGCGGTGGCCGTCTATGTCGAAGGGTCCAACCCCCACGATGTCGACAGCGTCGAGATCAGGGAGGACAAAGCAAGCTCGACCGCCGGCGTCTTCAGCAAGCTCCTTGGAGAGCTGGAACAGGCAGGCATCACCAACGTGATCCTCGATCCGGGCATCGCCCTCAACTACAGGGGGGACTATGAGGCTTACACCAGGATGCAACTCGAGGTGATCGCCTCTTCGGCGGAGTTGCACGCTCTGGGCAAGCCCGTGCTGATCCCAATTCCCCGCAAGAGGAACTTCCACCGCGTGGTCGCATACATCGCCCTCGCCCTCGAGCACCGGGCCGACATCATCCGGGTCCACGACGTGGCGGTTGCGTGTGACCTGGCGAAGCTCTTCGGCCGCGCCAACTGAGGTACTGTCAGACCGTGCCATTCCTACTCGTCACAGCACCCTCCAACTCAGGACCTGGTGAGCGGAAACAGATGCTCGACGCTGCAGAGGACTTCTTTGCCTCACACAATGTCGAACGCCAGGACATCGTCCGCATCGATGTCCCCGGCCGCGGCGCCGGCGAGCCAGGTGACGGGACCCTTAGGGCTGAACTCGAGCCGATGGTCCCTCTGCTCCAATCCGGGTCGTTGTTCGGCGACTCCGGTGGTCTTCAGCTTGTCGATGCCGAGAATCTCCAGGTCGGCGAGGTGGAGATCCTCGACGAGTTGGTGCGTACTGCCGACCTTTCCCATGTCCACCTCGTGGTTTCGGTTGCCGGCTCGCCGGTGAAAGCCGTCGCTTCCCTCGCCAAAGATCTTGGATCGAAGGTGTCGGTGCAGAAGATGTGGGAGCGTCAGGCGGGGGAGTGGCTGGGGGCTGAGATCAAGCGCCGGGGCATGACCATCGATGGGCCGGCCCGGGAGGCCCTGCTCCAGCGGTTCGGAACCGACACAGCTGCCACCGGTCAGGCACTGGACCAACTCGCCGAGCACGGTGGCAAGATCACCCGTGACCTGGTCCTCGACTGGTTCCGGAACCGTCCCGACGAGCCGCCCTGGCACATCACCGATGCCATCTCGAAGGGAGATGTCGGCGAGGCGCTCCGCCGTCTCTCCGATTTCCTCGTCCACGGCCACCCGCTGGTCTACCTGGCGGCCGTCGAAGGCGACTTGAAGCGCCGTGCCCTCGCCGCGGCGGCTCCGGATGAGGATACGTTCAAAAAGTGGGTCGGCGGCCGGTCGTCCGATCGGGCCCTGAGCCGTATGTGGAGGATGCGGGGAAAGGTCCGCGAGTCCTCACTGCGGATGGCCCAGGACGCTCTGGTACGGGCAGACCGTGTGATCAAGTCCCAGCCGGAAGTGACCCACCGCGTCACCCTGGAGCGACTCACCGTCGCTCTGTGTCGCTGGTACGGATAGAAAAGTGCGCCCCTCTCGGGACGCACCAGTCAGTCAGAATCCAGGCTGTTTCAGGAAGATGTCAGCTTGGCGAGACGCGACTTTTTACGGTCGGCTGTCTTCTTGTGGATGATGCCTTTGGATGTGGCGATGTCGATCTTGCGCTGCGCCTGACGGACCAGCTCTTCGGTGGACTCGCCTGCCTCAGCGGCAGCCTGCACCTTGTTGACCGCGGTTTTCAGGTCGCTCGTCACTGTCTTGTTGCGTTCGCGGCGGACGACATTCTGTCGATTCCGCTTCTTCTGGGACTTGATGTTGGCCATGTCTTGAAACTCGATTCGCGTAAAAACTGATCTGGAGAGGGGTTGCGACCCTCCGATAGTCGGATCGCCGGTGGCGAAGATTAGCAGAGCCCCTAATCAAGGTACAATGGCCGCACCCCATCCGGTAGTGAGAACATTCAGTCGCGCATCCGAAACTTCTCAATCATTGCCCACATCGACCACGGAAAGTCGACCCTGGCCGATCGCCTTCTCGAGCGAACCGGGACGGTCAGTGCGCGTGATATGCGCGAACAGCTGCTCGATTCGATGGATCTCGAGCGCGAGCGAGGGATCACGATCAAGGCTCAGACGGTGCGGCTCGACTATCGCTCCCGGGCCGGTGAGGACTACATCCTCAATCTTATCGACACGCCGGGTCACGTCGACTTCTCTTATGAGGTCTCCCGGTCGCTGGCTGCATGTGAGGGCGCCCTCCTCCTCACCGATGCCTCCCAGGGGGTACAGGCCCAAACGCTGGCCAACGCCTATATGGCGATCGAGGCTGGCCTCGAGGTGATCCCCGCCATCAACAAGATCGATCTCCCGGCTGCCGACCCCGACCGGGTGGCGGAAGAGATGGTGAGCATCCTCGGGGGCGATCCCGATGAAGTGGTCCGCCTCTCGGCCAAGACCGGAGAGGGAGTCGAAGACCTCCTCGAGGTCCTCGTCAATTCGGTTCCCCCGCCCGCGGGCGACCCGAACGCGCCGCTGCGCGCCCTGGTCTTCGACTCTTACTACGACGCCTACCGCGGAGTCGTTTGTTACATACGTGTCGTCGACGGGTCGATCTCGTCGGGACAGAAGATCCGCTTCATGGTCGCCGGGGAGAACCACGAGGCGACAGAGATCGGTGTGCTCACCCCGCGGGCGAACGAAAGAAAGCTCCTCGGTGTGGGCGAGGTGGGCTATCTGATCACCGGGATCAAGGAGATCGACCGGGTAAAGGTGGGCGACACCGTGACCGAAGCCTCGAACCGTGCGTCCGAACCGTTGCCCGGCTACGCCGAGCCAAGCCCGATGGTCTTCTCAGGCATGTTCCCGACGGACGGGGACGACTTCGAGAAGCTGCGTGAGGCCTTGGAGAAACTGCGCCTCAACGACGCGTCTCTCGTCTTCGAGCCGGAGACCAGCAAGGCGCTGGGCTTCGGGTTCAGGTGCGGGTTCCTCGGGCTGCTCCACATGGAGATCGTGAGGGAACGACTCGAGCGTGAATACGACCTGGACCTGGTGACCACCGCGCCCTCGGTGGCGTACCGGGTCACCCGCTTCGACGGCACCGTCGTCGAGGTGAGGAGCCCCCAGGACCTGCCCGACCCGGGGGAGCGGGAGAAGGTCGAGGAGCCATACGTGAAGGCAATGATCCTCACGCCAAGCGAGTATGTGGGGCCGATCATGGAACTCGTCACCAACCGGCGAGGGGAGGTGGGCAACATGAACTACCTGAGCCCCGAGCGTGTGGAGCTCGACTATCAGATCCCACTCGGCGAGGTTGTCTTCGATTTCTTCGATCAGCTCAAGTCGAAGACGCGGGGGTATGCGTCCCTCGACTACGAACCAGCCGGGTACCGGGCTTCCAACCTGGTCAAGGTGGACATCCTTCTCAACGGTCAGCCCGTCGATGCATTTTCGGCGGTGGTGCATCGCGACAACGCCCAGGCCTACGGGACGACCATGACCGGGCGCCTCCGCAAGCTGATCCCTCGCCAGCTCTTCGACGTTCCGATCCAGGCTGCGATCGGCGGCAAGATCATCAGCCGGGAGACTGTGAAGGCGAAACGCAAGGACGTGACCGCCAAGTGCTACGGCGGTGACATCAGCCGGAAAAAGAAGTTGCTGCAGCGCCAGAAAGAGGGCAAGAAGCGGATGAAGATGGTGGGTTCGGTCGAGGTGCCGCAGGAGGCTTTCGTCGCCGCCCTCCGCACCGACGATGACGACTGACACAGAAACAGCGAGCCGCATGGACGCCTTCGGCGGCCTGGCCGGAGCGTACCTGCACACCCCGTTCTGCGCAGCGATCTGTCCCTACTGTGACTTCGCCGTGGTCGCAGGCAAAGACGATCTCATCGAGCGTTATTGCGATGCTGTCGTCGCCGAGATCGGGATGGACCGGCCCTGGAGGCCTCTGGACGCGGTGTACGTGGGTGGTGGAACCCCGAGTCGGGTTCCCGGTCACCAGCTGAACCGGTTTCTCGATGCCCTCTCTTCCCTGCACGGCATCAACGAAGCGGCAGAAGTGACCCTCGAGGCCAATCCCGAGGACTGGACCGGAGAGATTGCTGCATCGTTCCGAGCCGCAGGGTTCAACCGGGTCTCGTTCGGTGCCCAGAGTTTCGATTCCTCGGTCTTACTTTCGTTGGGCAGGAGACACGGCCCTGATCAGATTCCGACATCCGTGGCCACTGCCCGGGCCGAGGGTTTCAGCAGCGTCTCGATCGATCTCATCTACGGAAGCCCGGACGAGTCGGACCGGAGCTGGTTGGCGACGGTGGAGGCCGCAGTGGCTGCCGGACCGGATCATGTGTCGTGTTACGCCCTGACGGTGGAAGCCGGGACCAAACTGGGACGGCAGGTGAGCCTGGGTGCGCCCGCACCGGACCCCGACATCCAGGCCAGCCGATTCGCCATTGCCGATAGCATCCTTATTGCGAATGGGCTCACCAGGTACGAAGTGTCCAACTGGTCTCGTCCCGGACACGAGTGCGTCTATAACTCGATCGTCTGGGCCCAGGGCGACTACTTGGCCTATGGCAACGGCGCTCATGGTTTCCTGGATGGCGTGCGCAGCCGGAACTTCCGACACCTCGAGACCTATCTGAGAGCGGTCGAGAACCGGGAATCCCCAACGGCGGGTGAAGAGTTCCTCACCGGCTGGGATCTCGAGCTGGACCGGATATTTGTGGGCCTGCGGCGATCGGCTGGAGTGGCGGTCGGTCCCGGCGGGCGGGTATTCATTGGAGATGGGGATGGGCAGCGGCTTATCGAAGCGGGGGTGGTATCCGTCAACGGCGACCGGCTGAAAGTCGAGAATCCGATGCTCACCGACGAGGTCCTGCGGGTTGTCCTCGGCCTCAAGGTTGGGGAACATGGTCCCGATGGCGATACCCTGATGGGCGCATATGCTTGAAGATCGCAGATCCGAGATTCTCAGGGTGCTGGTCGAGGAGCACATCCGCACCGGTGAGCCGGTGAGTTCTCGCGCCGTCGCCGACCGCTCGCGGCTTCAGGTGTCGACCGCCACCATCAGGAACGATCTCGCTGCTCTCGAATCCGAGGGCTATGCCGTCCAACCGCACACGTCAGCGGGCCGGGTACCCACCGCCACTGCATATCGCTACTACGTCGATCATCTCGGCAAGGGACGGCTCCGAATCGCGGCTCAGACCAAGATTGCCTCGTTCTTCGGCGACGTCCATCTCGAGTTGTCCAAGCTCCTGAAGGCGACATCTGATCTACTTGCCGATGTGACCGATCTCCCGGCGGTGGTGGTCGCTCCCGGGCTCATCGGCGACAAGGTGCGCTCGATCCACGCCGTCCAGGTGACTGCCGATCAGATCCTTCTCGTGGCGGTGACCGAAGGAGGTCGGGTTGCCCAGCAGCGGGGCCGTCTCCGCAAACCGGTGACCCCGAGTGAGCTGGAGGAGGCACAGTCCCTGGTTTCGGAGACCTATGTCGGATCGTCGCTCGGCGCCGACATCCCGATGACGGATGAGAAGCTCAGGTCTCTCTCCGGCCCGGTCAGGGAGGCAGTCCTGACTCTGCTCGACGCCCTCCATCTCGCCGCCTCAGCGGGGTCGGAGGTCTTCGTGGGCGGCACCGAGCGGCTGTCCAGTGTCTGGAAGGACCTCACCGCGGTGCGCCGGGTACTCGAAGTGCTGGAGCGGGAGGCGGAGGTGATGGCCCTACTTGCCGCGGAGCAGGGAACCTCGATCCAATTTGGCAGCGATCTCTCGTCGGCCGAGCTCGATATGGCCGTCGTCTCCAAAACGTATGAATCGGGTGGTGGCGGCGGCTCGGTCGGTGTCATCGGCCCGATGCGGATGAACTACAAGAGAGTCATATCCGCTGTCGAGGAGATCTCCAAGGAACTCGAAGACCGTATTGGTCAGACCACCGGTTGATGGCAAAGGACTACTACAGGATCCTGGGTGTCGCCAGGAATGCTTCGACGGCAGATATCAAATCGGCTTTCCGCCGCCTGGCACGCGAAACCCATCCGGACGCCAAACCGGACAACCCGGAGGCCGCCGAGCGTTTCCGCGAGGCCGCCGAAGCGTACGAAGTCCTCTCCAACTCCGAACGAAGGCAACGCTACGACCGGGGCGACACCATCGACCTGGGCGACCTCTTCGGAGGCTTTGGCGGCTTCGACGACATCCTGAGGTCCGTCTTCGGCGACGGTGGGCTGTTCGGGTCCGGGGCGGGAGGTTCCCGGCCTCGGCGCGGGTCCGACCTGCTGCTGCGGGTAAGCATCTCCCTGGAGCAGGCAGCCTTCGGCTCAGATGTCGACGTGACCTACGACACCAACTTCGCCTGTGAGACCTGCGGAGGGTCGGGTGCCCGGGACGGTGCTGGCCACATAACCTGCAGCACCTGTGGCGGTGCGGGGGCGGTGCGAATGGCGCGCCGCTCGATCGTCGGGACAATGATGACCGTTGTCGAATGCCCCGACTGCTCCGGGCAGGGATCGATGGTCGCCGACCCCTGCGGCGATTGCGGCGGAACCGGCGTCACTTACGGGGAGAGGACCATGACGGTTGAGATACCTGCCGGGGTATCCACCGGAACCAGGCTGCGGTTGAGCGGGCGCGGCGAAGCGATCGGCCGCGGCGGTCGAACCGGAGACCTGCAAGTGGAGATCCGCGTCGAGGCCGACGCCCGGTTCCAAAGAGATGACATCGATCTCTACCACCAGATCGAAATCACCGCAGTAGAAGCCACACTCGGAACCCGGCGTGAAATCCCCCTTTTGGAGGGGGGTACCGAGGTGCTGGAGATCCCGCCGGGCACCCAACCGGGAACCCTGCTCAGGCTGTCAGGGTTTGGTGTGCCGCGCCTGGGAAGGAAGGGCCGCGGCGACCTGATAGTTCAGGTCAGTGTGAGCATCCCCACTGCTGTCTCCGATGAGGAGCGGGCCCTGCTCATCGACCTCGGCCGGCTCCGGGGGGACATCACCGCCGATCCGGCCGGGACCGATCCTTGAAACACGTCCCGCATCTCTATCTCCCCGCCGCCTGGGAACCATCGCGCTTGGTCGCCAGCAACGACCAGGTATACCATTTGCGGCGGGTGCTCCGCATCGAAGACGGCGCGAAGGTCACCTACACCGACGGTACCGGGATGTTCGGTCAGGGAACGTGGTCGAGCGGGACAGTCACCAGGGGATCGGAGGAGTCCAGGAGCCGGCCGTCGGACCTCGTGGTAGCGGTTGCCCCTCCGTCGAACCGCGACCGGGTGCGGTTTCTGGTCGAGAAGCTCGCCGAGATCGGGGTGGAATCGCTGCTCTGGCTTACGACCAGCCACGGTGTCAAGCGCTTGCCGGCCCTGAAGAAACAACAGGGTTGGGCGGTTTCGGCACTGGAACAGAGCCGCGGGAGCTGGCTGATGCAGGTAGACGACAGGTTTGCCGGTTGGGATGACCTGGAGCGCCCACTGGCGGTGTGTCTGCCCGGTGGCGCAGAGCCCGAAACCGGATTCCGCACGGTTGCGGTTGGGCCCGAGGGAGGGTTCGACCCCGGCGAGATCCCCGACGACGCCGTCGGTGTGAGCCTCGGTTCTACGATTCTCAGGGTGGAGACTGCATCGGTTGTGGCCGCCTGCAAATTTCGTTGAAAAGAAAGGATGCGAAGTGGTCATCCATCCCATAGACTCTAGGACTGCGGTTATAGGGAGACATCCGTGGTAGATAAGTTCAGTGCTGCCCTGGGAAGTCGGCTGCGCGCCGCACGCCGGCAAAAGGGTTGGTCCCTGTCAGATGTGGAAACACTGACCGACGGTGAGTTCAAGGCATCCGTCGTCGGAGCCTACGAACGCGGGGAGCGGGCAATCTCGGTTCAGCGCCTGGTCCGGGTTGCAGAGGTGTACGGCATGAGCCCTCCCGACCTGCTCCCAATTTCGGTTTCCCCGGAGTTATCCCAGGTCATAGACCTGGACAAGATCAGCGCCGGTGAAGGCGATATCGGGGAGCGTTTCATTGCTGCGGTGCATCTCCTGCGATCAGGATCCCTTTCACCTGAGATCCGGGCGGCCGATCGGGTGATCCTCTCCTCCCTGCTCGAACTCGAGAGCCAGAAGGTGTCCCGCGACACTTGAGATCTGGTCTCCTCCCCGTTATCCACTAGAATGCTCTTGACGCACTTTCCGCGTCGTGCCTGTGCTTCCTGAACACACCGAAACACGCTTGCGCGTCCCGAGTCAGCATTTGATGCTCGACCTACTCGGAGACGCTGATCGACACCTCCGCCAGATAGAAGAACACTTCCCGGGGGTGCGATTTGTCGCGCGCGGAGACGAAATCGCGCTGAGCGGTCCCAGCGACCAGGTCGAACGGGCCAACCGGGTCCTCGATGAGCTTTTGATCCTGGTCCAGGAAGGCCAGTCCCTGGACAGCGGTGGGGTCGTCGAAGTGGTCAAGATGGTCGGTGACGACGTGCCGTCACCCTCCGACGTGCTCCGTGACGGGATCCCGGTCGGGCGCGGTCGAATGATCCGTCCCAAGACACACGGCCAGCAGGGTTACATGAACGCGATCCGGGAGAACACCCTGACCTTCGGCATCGGGCCTGCCGGGACCGGTAAGACCTATCTGGCGATGGCGGCTGCAGTCGATGCCCTGGTCAGCGGAACGGTCCGTCGCATCATCCTCACCCGCCCGGCGGTGGAAGCCGGCGAGCGCCTCGGATTTCTGCCCGGCGACCTGACCGCAAAGGTCGACCCTTATCTCCGGCCTCTTTACGACGCACTCTGGGACATGTTGGGCCCGGAGGAGACCCTCGATCTGATCGACAAGGGAACTATTGAGATAGCTCCACTCGCTTATATGCGAGGAAGGACTCTCAACGACGCATGTGTGATCCTCGATGAAGCGCAGAACACGACCCCGGAGCAAATGAAGATGTTCCTGACCCGTCTCGGCTTCAATTCCAAGATGATCATCACCGGTGATGTCACCCAGACCGACCTTCCCGACGATCGGCGATCCGGTCTGGGAGTAGTCCGCCAGATCCTCGGTGATATTCCGGGGGTGGCTTTCGTCGAGCTGACCTCCCGCGATGTGGTCCGTCACCGCATCGTCGCCTCTATCGTCGAAGCGTACGCCAGGTTCGAGTCGAAGAAATGAAGCGGTCCACCCTCGTACGTTGGGCCACTTTCCTCGCCACCTGCTTCGGGGTTTGGGGTGTGCTCTCGGTAGGGGGCGGGGCCGATTCCTCCAACCTCAATGTTGGTGATCTCGCCGAAAGGCCCTACGAGGCACAGCGAGCCGCCGAGGTTGTGAACTCCCGTGCCACCGAGGACCTCGAGCAGCAGGCCAGGGACAGTGTGCAACCGATCTGGGAAGACAACCCGGAGGCGGAGCAGGCGGTGCAGACCGACGTAACCGAGTTGTTTGCCGATGTCGCCGCCTCGGTGATCGCCGACCCGCCGCCACCATCGACAGATCCGACCTTGCCTTCGAGCACGACCACCACGACGGATCCCGCGGCCACATCGACTACGTCGACAGTGCCTGCCGAACCGGTTTTATTGACCGGGGTTGTCTATCTCGATGTCGACGCCGACGGGGCTTTCGCGCCCGATGCCGGGGTGCCGAGTCCCGACCGGGGTTTGGAGCGGATCGACGTGACGATCACATCAGCGGCCGGGGAAGAGACTTTGATGACCGGTCCGGGAGGGGCCTGGTCATACGAGACTGTGGTCGGCGACTTCGTGGTCACGGTTGACGTCGACGACACCGACATCCCGGCCGGGTTCGCCGTGCTCGACGAAGAGGGACCTGCGGAGTTGATCTCCTGTCCGACTGCCGGTGAGGAATGCGTGGCACGCCCTGTCGGTTTAGCACCGAATCTCAATCCGATAACCGAGATTGCCGAAGATATCAGCGAAAGACACGCCCTCGCTGCAGATGCCAGCACCACACTGGCTGCTATCGCCGCCGACGACGTGACCCGGGCCGCTCTGGGTCAACCAGTCCGCCTGACAGTCATCGAACGCCAGGTGACCGAGCGGATCCTCCAGGAGTTTGGTCTCGGTGTGCGGAACGAGGATTTGCTGGAAGTCCGGGCTAGGGCCCGCAACAGCCCACCGGCAGTCTTCTTCGACGACACCGGACGCGACGAAGCGGCCGGCCGGGCTGCGGGAGAGATCGTCGCCACCCTGATCCAGGCCAATGAGCGAATCAACCAGGAACGCACGGCTCAGGAACAGGAGCTTCGCGCTGACGCTGTCGAAGACGTCACCGAGGATTACACGGCAGGTCAGCTCATCGTCGACCAGAACCAGCCTCTCACCCAGCTTCACATCGATGCCATCAGCGAGACCGGGGCCATCGTTGGTGAGGTCGAGCAGGAAGGCGGGTTGCTTGCAGTTGTCGCCGTTCTGATCGGCATCCTCGGGCTCTATCTCGCCACCTTCCGCGTCGAGTTCTGGGCAAGGCCGCGGATGGTCGCCCTCCTCGGCATCCTCATCGTGCTCGCCGCGGCCTCGGTGCGGGGGACGGTCATCGCCGAGCCCGGTATGAGTTGGTACATCTTCCCTGCCGTGGCTTTTGGCTTCGTGACAGCGGTCCTCTTTGACTCCCGGATCGCGGTGCTGATGGCGCTCACGGTCGGAGTCCTCGCCGCGGTCGGCACCCAGGACATCGGGGTTTCGGTCTACGCGGTGTTGGCAACGATGGCACCAATCCCCTTTGTCTCATCGGTAAGTAGCCGCGGTGCATTCCGGAATGCGGTCATCTTCTCTTCGCTGACTGCCGCGATCGCCGCGGCAGCAACCTCGTGGTATTTCCATGTCGGCGCCAACGACTCCGTGCTGGAAGTCGTGGGCACTTCCTCACTGTGGGCCTTCGGTGTCTCGATAGTGGCTTCTCTGGTCGGATTGGCGGCACTGCAATTCTTCGAGTCGGCATTCGACATCACCACGACGTTGAGCCTTCTCGACCTGACCGACCGCAACCACGAGGCGCTCCAGCTCCTCCAGGAGAAAGCCTTCGGCTCGTTCAACCACTCCCTCATGGTCGGCACCCTTTCCCATGCCGCGGCCCGGGCCATCAATGCCAATGCGCTTCTTGCTCGGGCGATGGCCTACTACCACGACCTCGGAAAGACCGAAAACCCCACCTATTTCATCGAGAACCAGTTCGGGGGGGCTAACCCGCATGACATGCTCAGCCCGAAAGAGTCAGCGGAGATCATCCGCCGCCACGTAACCGACGGAGTGGCACTGGCACGCCAGTACAAGATCCCCTCCGATGTGACGATGGGGATCGTCAGCCATCACGGCGATGGGATCATGAGGTACTTCTACGAAAAGGCGAAGTCACAGGAGAACGGAGAAGTCGACCCCGACGATTTCCGGCATGTCGGACACAAGCCACGGACCGCGGAGTCGGCAATTGTGATGATGGCCGACAGTCTCGAGGCTGCGTGCCGGGCCGTCTTTCAGACGGAAGAACCTTCGCCGCATGCAATCGAGAAGGTGGTCGACAGGGTGATCGACGAGAAGATGGATGATGGCCAGCTCAGCGAGTCGCCACTCACTCTCTCCGATATCACCAAGATCCGGACCGCCTTCCTCGAGTCGCTCGTCGGCCACTACCATCAGCGTATTGCCTACCCGAATTTCCCTGGCTCCTGAAGTGGACGACCCTCTCAGTCGATATACGGGTGCTCACCCGTGAGCATTTTCGTTGCCGACGAGCAATCCCAACCCGTTGACCTCCCCGCCATTCGCGCCTTAGCCGGGATGGTTGTCGCTGAAGAGGGATATCCGGAGAGCTCTGAGGTGACCCTTCTGCTGGTCAGCGACGAGGAGATGGGCTCATACAACGAGCGCTTCCTCAAGAGGACCGGCGCCACCGACGTTCTTGCTTTTCCCGTCGAGGATCTCAAGCCGGGTGTGGTCCCCGAGCGTGATGCCAACGGCCCCCCGCTGCTCCTCGGCGACATCATCGTTGCACCCGAATACATCTCGGCACAGGCCGAGGAGTACGGCGCCTCATTCGATGACGAGATATCCCTCATGGTTATCCACGGCCTGCTCCACCTGCTCGGATACGACCATCAGACCGACGATGAAGCCGAGTTGATGGAACAACGGGAGCGAGAGATCCTGGCCAAGATCGGGAAGGAGCGCCGATGATCGCCCTGACCCTTGTCGTCGCCGGTTTCTTGCTCTTGCTCGCTGCCTGGCTCAGAGCTTCGGGCACGGCGATAACACGGGTGCCCCGGGCCGACGCGCTCCGCGACGCCTCCGATGAAGTGGGCGGTGCGGAAGACGTGGCCGAGATGCTCGATGATCGAGAAGTGATCGGCCCGGCTGTTGGGGTTGTCGGGTCTGCTCTGCTGGTGATCAGTGCAACGCTAGGGGTGGCGGCTGTTGCCGCCGATGAGACTCCGATCGCGGCGTTGTGGCTCGGGCTGGTGGTCGGCCTGGTCGTATTCCTGGTTGGCGATCTCCTTCCTCGCGGGCTTGGCCGGGTGGCACCCCATCAGATCGCGTACCGGTCCGCTTCTGTGTTGGGGTTGGCGATTCGGCTCGGCGGCTGGGCCAATGACCTCATCTTCGAGACCGAGGTCTCCGATGACGACGACTCCGAGCAGAAAGAGGAGGAGAACTCCGTCGAGCAGGAGCGTGAGCTCATCCTCTCCGTCCTCCAGTTCTCCGAGACCCTTGTCAGAGAAGTGATGACCCCCCGCCCCGACATGGTCACGGTGCCGGTGACTGCAAGCATCGAAGAGCTCGTGCAACTGGCCACTGATGAGGGATACTCGCGGATTCCGGTTACCTCCGAGTCGGATGTCGTGGGGTTGGTCATCGTCAAGGACCTGCTTCCGATGTTCGTGGGCAACAAGCGTCCCGAGTCGGTGGCCGAGGTGATGCGTCCCGTCGACTTTGTGCCGGAGACGAAGCTGGCCGCAGCGCTGCTGGCCGAGATGCAGGTCGGGAAGGTCCATCAGATGATCGTTGTCGACGAATACGGCGACATCGCCGGGTTGATCACCATCGAAGACTTGCTCGAAGAGCTGGTGGGCGAGATCATCGACGAGACTGACGAGGACGAGCTGTTGCTGTTTCCATCCGGCGACGGCCGTTGGACCGTTGATGCCCGGCTCCCCGTCGAAGACCTCGCAGCCGAGCTAGAGGTGGAGCTGCCCGAAGAAGAGTCGGATACTGTCGGCGGGCTGGTACTTGCTGTCGCAGAGCGCGTCCCCGAGGAGGGGGAGACCTTCCGTGTCGGCGACTGCGTGTTTACGGTCGAGCGGATGCAGGGCCGCCGCATCGCCGAGCTGACCGTCATCAAAGACCCCCAACCGGATCCGGAATGAAGTCGGGTTTCGTCGCCGTTGTGGGACGGCCCAACGTAGGAAAGTCGACCCTGGTCAACGCGCTCGTCGGCAGCAAGGTGACCATCACCTCCTCCCGACCCCAGACCACCAGGAACACAATCCGGGGGGTTGTAACCGGCCCGACATCTGAATCTCCCGAATATCAGATCGTCCTGGTCGACACCCCGGGTTTGCACAGACCGAAGACCGAGCTCGGGACTCGCCTCAACTCGATGGTCTACGGCACGTTGGCCGACGCCGACGTGGTGCTTTTCCTCATCGACGCTTCAGCTCCTATCGGCCCCGGTGACCGGCTCATCGCTGATCGTCTGATCCAGGCTGAGTCGACTGTGGTCCTCGCCGTCAACAAGTCGGACAAGGGCTCGAAGACGGAAATCGCCGCACAGCTGGTCGAGGCGGGGGAGTGGGACTTCGCCGCATATGTGCCGATCTCGGCCACGGAAGGGACAAATCTGCAGCCCCTGCTCGACGAGATCGTGGTGAGGCTCCCCGAAGGCCCGCGCTATTACCCGGAGGGGATGATGACCGACCAGCCGGAGTCCCTGGTCGTCTCCGAGATCGTCCGGGAGAAGTTCCTGGAACGACTCCGCGACGAGCTCCCCCATTCTCTGTTGGTCCGGATCGAGGACATGGAGCAGAGGGACAACGGCCTCCTCGACATCACCGCCGATGTGATCGTGGAGCGGAAGAGCCAGAAGGGGATCGTCATCGGGAAAGGAGGCGAGCTCTTGAAGGTCGCAGGGACCGAGGCACGGGAGGAGCTGGAAGTCATGTTCGGCACCAAGGTGAACCTCAAACTCCACGTCGTGGTCGAGAAGGACTGGCAGGCCCGGGGCCAGATTCTCGACCGTTTCGGCTTCGGCGCTTAGGTCGCTAAGCGGCTTCGTCGCAGAAGGCGGCGAGTTCGGTGTCCATTTCGGTCAGCCCGCCTTCGGAGTGGGTGGAGAGGATCAGCGTCACCTTGTTCCAGCTGATCTCGATGTCGGGATGGTGGAACATTCGCTCAGCTTTCAGCCCGACCCGGGTCACGAACCCCATCGACTCGTTGAAGTCCTCGAATTCGAAGGTTGCCTTGATCGAATCCCCGTCGCGCTGCCATCGCTTGTGCTCGTCGAGGAAATCGGATATCTGTTCGTCGGTCAGTAAATCGGCCATGTCCTCGATTCTAAGTACGTCGCTGATTTGCGGATAAGCCCGGCGCAGTGTCGCCGTTCCAATACTCTGGGCCTGTGGCAATCCGACACGATCAGGCAATCGTCCTCCGCTCCTACCCCTTCGGTGACGCCGACCGGGTGGTGGTGTTGATCAGTCCCAACAACGGGAAGATCAGGACCGTGGCCAAAGGGGTGCGCAAGACCAAGAGCCGTTTTGGCGGTCGTCTCGAGCCTTTCACCCATGTCGACCTCGTCCTTTATGAGGGGCGCAACCTCGACACCATCACCCAGGTGGCCACCGTCGAGCCGTTCAAGAGGCTGCGGGGGGACCTCGATGCGGTGATTGCTGCGGGGATGATGGTCGAAGCCGTCGATGCGGTGGCCCAGGAAGAGGAGTCCTCGGTCCGCCTCTTTCTCCTCCTTCAGCGTGGTCTCAAGGCGCTCGACTCGGGGATGTACTCGCCGGACCTGATCACCGCCTTCTTGCTCAAACTCGCCGATGTCGTCGGAGTGGCGGTGGCACTGGTCGAGTGTGCTTCGTGCGGCAGGACCGACAACCTGGACCGCTTCTCGTTTTCCGGTGGCGGTGTCCACTGCTCGGTGTGCCAGGTCGAAGGCGGGGTCAAACTGCGTAAGGGGATAACCATCTACCTCGATGGCCTCGCCCGTGCCGAGCTGATGAGTTTGCCCGTCACCGACACTGCTCTGAGTGGCGAGGCAATGGGTATCGCCCGTCGTTTCCTCGAGTACCACCTCGACCGCAAGCTCTCGTCGCTGGCGGTGATGGAATGACACTCGACCTGAGCAAGGTCGACCTCGATCGGGTCCCCGTTCACATCGGCCTGATCCTCGACGGCAACGGGCGGTGGGCCAACCAGCGCGGTTTGCCCCGGACCGCGGGTCATCTTGCCGGGGAGGAGGCGTTGTTCGACACGGTGGAGGGCGCCCTGGCGATGGGTGTCGGGTGGCTGACCGCTTTCACCTTCTCCACCGAGAATTGGAACCGCACCGACGACGAGGTCGAGTTCCTGATGTGGTTCAACGAGGACCTGCTAACCCGGCGCCGTGACGACCTGAACAAGCAGGGGGTGCGGATGCTCTTTGCCGGCGACATGGACGACCGCCGGATACCCGACCGCAACCGCAAGCACATGGCGGAAGCCGCTGAGCTGACTGCCGGCAACGAGGTGCTGCGACTGGTGTTCGCCTTCAACTACGGGAGCCAGCGGGAGATCGCGTCAGCGGCGAGAGAGGTCGCCCGCAGGGCAGCAGCGGGGGAGTTGGATCCTGAAACCATCGACGAGACGACGATTGCTGACCACCTCTACATTCCGGACATGCCCCCGGTCGACCTCGTCATCAGGTCTTCGGGGGAGCACCGTCTCTCCAATTTCTTGCTCTGGCAGTCTGCCTATGCCGAGTTCTACTTCCCCGGCATCCTCTGGCCCGACTTCGACCGCCACGCCCTCGTCGATGCCGTCGTCGAGTACCAGGCACGGGAACGCCGTTTCGGCGGGGCAGAGGATCGGATCCAGGTTGAGTAATCGCTGGAACTACCGTTGCCCGGACACATATGACTGAAGTAACACTCGACACCATTTCCAACCTCGCCAAACAGCGCGGCTTCGTGTTCCAGGCCAGCGAAATCTACGGCGGCCTGCGCTCGTCTTATGACTACGGGCCGCTTGGCGTGGAGTTGCTCAAGAATGTCAAGGAGGAGTGGTGGCGCGCCATGGTCCAGCAGCGCTCCGACATCGTCGGGATCGACTCGGCGATCCTTCAGGCGCGCAAGGTCTGGCAGGCGTCCGGCCACGAAGAAGTGTTCACCGACCCTCTCGTCGAGTGCTCCAACTGCAATGGCAGATTCCGCCAGGACAAGCTGGTCGACCCAGACAAGTGCCCGAGCTGTGGCAAGACCGGGACATTCACCGACCCGCGCCACTTCAACCTCATGTTCCGCACCCATATGGGCCCGATCGACAGCGACGACAACCTGGTCTATCTCCGGCCAGAGACCGCCCAGGGGATATTCACCAACTTCGAGAATGTCCGGAGGACCAACCGTCTCAAGCTTCCCTTCGGGATCGCCCAGGTGGGCAAGTCGTTCCGCAACGAGATCACCCCCGGCCAGTTCGTCTTCCGAACCCGCGAGTTCGAGCAGATGGAAATGGAGTACTTCTGCAGGCCCGAGGAGAGCCCGGAGTGGTATCAGTACTGGCAGGACCAGCGGTTCCAGTGGTACCTGGACCTGGGCATGGAACCGGATAATCTCAGGATCCGCCCCCACGAAAACGACGAACTGAGCCACTACTCGTCGGGCACGGTCGATATCGAGTACCGGTTCCCCTGGGGCTGGGATGAGCTGGAGGGCATCGCCAACCGGGCCGACTTCGACCTCAAACAGCACGCCGAACACTCCGGCCAGGACCTCACCTACTTCGACCCGGAGTCGAACGAGCGGTTCTTCCCCCATGTCGTCGAGCCGGCCGCAGGAGCCACCCGGACCACATTTGCCTTCCTCATCGACGCCTATCACGAGGAGTCCGTTGGTG
>JBBDHT010000008.1:0-1462 GCA_040880765.1 Acidimicrobiia bacterium
GGAGCGGGAGACGTTGGAGCGGTGGGTGAGACGGCATTCGTCGTCTCAGGCGTTGTGAACCGCCCCGGGTTTAGTGCACACTCCGTTTTGTGGGTGAGGCCTGCTGGCCTTCACTGATTCTTGCATAGTGGTTGGCTTCGTGTTCGGCTGGGGGTATGCGCCCGAGCCGGTGCATGAGCCGATGGTTGTTGTACCAGTCCACCCAGGCTGAGGTCACCTCCTCGAGGTCAGCAATGGTTTTGAGTGGCCTGTTGCGGAACGGTGAGTCGGCTCGGATGCATTCGGTCTTGTATAAACCGATGATCGTCTCGCAGAGAGCATTGTCGTAGGCGTCTCCGACCGATCCCACCGAGGGGGTGAGCCCGGCGAGGTACAGGGTCTCACCGAAACGCACCGACAGATACTGCGACCCGTGGTCCGAATGATGTATCGCACCGTCTATGGGCGTGTCTTCCCGAGCCCGGAAACCCTCCGCTTGGTGGACAGCCGACTCGACCAGGGCAGTCTCTTTCGAGGCGGAGCATTCCCATCCGACGATCCTGTCGGCGAAAGCGTCGACACAGAACGACGTGTAAGCGAACCAGCCGCCTGCCATCCGCACATAGGTGAAGTCGGCGACCACCAGCTCGTTGGGTGCGTCGACCCGCCAGTTACGGTCCACCAGATCAGCCGGTCTGTGGGCGTCGGGATCCGAAACCGTGGTCCGAATCTTGGTGTTTCCCCTGGTAACACCGTGCCAGCCGTTGATTGCCATCAGCCGCTCTATGGTGCAACGAGCCACAGTGATTCCCTCCCGGTTGAGATGCGCCCACATCTTCTCAGCCCCATACAACGACTCCGGTGGCCGTCTCCGGTCCTCGTCGGGCTCGTAATAGCCAGAAAGGATCTCGGTGATCGTCATATCCCACAGAGCACGTTTCGACGGTGGCCGCTTCAACCAGGCGTAGAAAGTGTTCGGAGCGATCCGCCAGCCATGACAAGACAAGACCCGACAGATCGGAACGACCCCGAACCGGCCCCTGTGCTCGATGATGAACTCACACATCATCGACGTTGCGGGTCGCTCTCCCGCACGAAGAAATCCGTAGCCGCTTTCAGGATCTCCACCGTCCGTTCCAGTTCAGCGTTCTTCCGTTTCAACTCACGGATCTCCCGCAGCGAACTCGTCGACACCCCCTCAGCCTCGCCGGCGTCGACCTCTGATTGACGTATCCACTTCCGAAGCGTCTCGGGGTTCATCCCCAACCGGGACGACACCGCCCGGATCGCCTCATACTCAGACGCATAGTCGTCGGCATGGTCGGCCACCAGACGAACCGCCTTCGCCTTCGTCTCCTTGTCATATTTCCTTGGCATGAATGCCACCTTTCCAATCATGGAAGTGTGCATCAAACCCGGGGTGGTTCAGTGTGGTCGTCTTATGGGGTCCCGTCGCTGACGTCCGATTCCACCGTGGATGACT
>JBBDHT010000009.1:0-1421 GCA_040880765.1 Acidimicrobiia bacterium
TTTGGGTGCCGCCCGGGCGCGGGTGTTTGACCTGCCTTGAGGGGCGGGTTGGTCGTAGTGTTGGTGTTGGGTCCGGGAAGTGACTTGTCCGAAGTGTCGGTGTATCAGGGTGTGAGCCGGCCACGCTGGAACAAGAGTCGTCCCTGGGTGTCCTCCCGGACCCGCTAATCGTTAGTTGAGGCGGCGTCGGGCGTCGGCGAGGAGACGCCGGTAGATGACGTCTGAGATCCTCCGTTTCAGCGCCCGGATCGCTTCTTTGGTGGTTTTCCCTTCGGCGAGTTTCTTTTGGTAGTAGTCGCGACCTGCGCTGGGGTAGCGGAGCTGGGTGACGGCGGCGATGTGGATGGCGTGGTTGAGTTTGCGGTTCCCTCTCGGGTTGAGCCGATGCCTCCTTCTGTCACCCGAGGAAGCCTCGATGGGAGCGGTGGCGTTGTAGGAGGCGAAATGCCCAGCGGTGGGGAACCGAGCGATATCACCCACCGATCCCAAGATGATGGCCGCTCCGATAGGTCCGATCCCTCGAATGTCGCACAGGGTGGTGCCGGAGGCGGCGACGGCTGCCCGGATCCGTTTCTTCGACGCTTTCATCTGACCTTCCAGGCGGGCGATGTCATCAACCAGTTCGGTGGCGATCACCACCCGGTGGTAAGTCATCTCGTCGGTGACATCGACCTGTTCGAGCAGCGACATAGCCTTGTTTACAGTCATTTCGGAGGCTAAACCTCCGGCGACCAGTTCGATCAGCAGAGCGTGGAGACGACACGCCGCCTTGTTCTTCAGCCGGGCGACATCCCGGTGGCGTTTAGCCAACAATCCCAACACCCGGGCGTGATCATCGGCTCGCACCATCGCCAACCCTGGGTGGCGGAGAGCAGCGATCGCCACCGATCGGGCGTCGTTGGGATCGGTCTTTTGGGACTTGCCCGACCCCAACAACCGCACCCGCGACGCCGTCATCGCGGGCACATCAATCACCCGTTCCCCAGCCGCCACCAGCTGCTGAGAGACCAGATATCCCAACCCCCGGGCCGACTCCACCGCCCAGGCCCGATCCGGATACGCCGACGCCCACCGTTGGAGCTCGCCTGTCTGCCCGGTCGAAGTTCTCACCCGGATCTCATCGACGACCCTCTCGTCAACATCGACCACTACCGCTGTATGTGACCCCTTATGAGGGTCGATCCCGATCATCATCATGACACTGCCTTTCTGTCGGCGACGGAGCCGCAGCGGGCAAGCCTGATTCGGGTCGATGTGCTCTCGCCTCTTTCGAGCCACGCCACAGCCGAGGACACCAACCGGTAGACACCTCGTTAGAAAGCCAACCCAAACACGGGTGGCAGGCACTTCAAGAGCCAACCGGCCGGCACCTCGACGCTACGGGAACACCCCGCAACGCGCCACCAGTCTCAATCAGGCAC
>JBBDHT010000010.1:0-4464 GCA_040880765.1 Acidimicrobiia bacterium
AGTTAAAGCTCTCGGTCCGAGGTCTAGCCGACTTCGACCGGTACCAGTCCGTTGCTGCGCTCTGCGTCCGCTACCTTGAGTGGATGCGGGTCAAAGCTTGACTGACGTCACCACGCGGACCGAAACGTTGCACGGCCACGATCTGTGGCTCGTGGACAGTGGGGAAGGTCCGGCGGTGTTGTTCATCCACGGCTTGTTGGGATCCCACCGCAACTGGGTCCATCTCGTCGACAAACTCGACGATCGTCACCGTGTGCTTGCCCCCGACCTGTTCGGGCACGGTGCTTCCGCTAAACCGATGGGTGACTACTCACTCGGTGCCCACGCCGCCACTCTGCGCGATCTGCTCGACCGCCTGGCGGTGGACACCGTCACGCTGGTCGGGCATTCGTTGGGCGGCGGCATCGCCATGCAGTTCTGCTATCTGTTCCCGGAGCGGGTTGACCGCCTCGCTCTGGTGGCGAGTGGAGGGCTGGGCCGGTCGGTGAGTCCGCTCCTGCGGTCGGCTTCACTTCCCGGTGCCGAACTCGTGTTGCCTTTGATTGCTTCGGCCTGGGTCCAGGAGCAGGGCAAGTCGCTAGGCCGCGTGCTGGCCAAGGTGGGCTGGCGGGCGAGCCCGGACATCGCCGAGGCCTGGCAAGGATTCGTGTCCCTCGCTGACGCCGAGAGCAGGCGTGCGTTTCTCGCAACGACCCGATCTGTCATCGATCCGGGGGGCCAGACTGTGACTGCCCACGATCATCTTCCGCTTGCAGTCGAAATACCAACACTCATCGTCTGGGGCACTCGTGACCGGATGATTCCGCCATGGCACGCCGCCACGGCCCAGCAGTCGTTTCCGGGTAGCCGCGTCGAGATGTTCGAAGGTGCTGGCCACTTCCCCCATCTGGAAGAACCGGAACGCTTCGCTGATCTGTTGAACGACTTCATCGACAACTGACCCCTATTTCCCGTACACGCGCTGGCGGCACCCTCGTCTCAAGTTCCGGCCGTCGCGGTCGTGCAAGCCCGCCCCTTGGACTGTCGATTCACCTATGGGACGCCGCCGATGGGGGTGTGTTGTCGAGGTCACGTCCGCAGCGTCGCTGCTAGCGGATCCCCGTGGTGCTTGGGGCCAGGCTCAGGAATCGCGATGCACCCCGTCCGGGTCGGATTCGGGATGGGTGAATGAACGGTGGGTGTGGCGGGTGTCGACCGGGGTGTGGGCCGGGTCGTCGATGACCGGCACGTCGAATTCGGGATGCAGGACCGACTGCCCGTATGCCGCGGTCAGGTTGTCTGTCGTCATTACGTTTCGGGGCGGCCCCTCGGCGATGACCCGGCCGGAGAGAAGGATCACATGGTCGGCGACGCTCGCCTCGGAGAGGTCGTGGGTCGTGATGACGACGGCGCAGCCGTCTTCGACTTCGTCATGAATCACTTTGTCGATGGCACGCGCCGTGGGAAGGTCGATCCCCGACAGGGGCTCGTCGAGGAGGAGCAGAGTGTGCTCTTGTGCCATGCCCTGGGCGATGAACGTGCGCTGGCGTTGACCCCCGGAGAGTTGGTGTAGATGTCGACGTCGTATCGAGTCGACTCCCGCACGTTGCATGGCTTCGGTTACCGCGTCACGGTCGCTCTTCCCCAGTCTCTTGAACCTTCCCCTCTTCGAGTAGCGGCCCATCGCCACGACTTCCTCGACCGTCACCGGCAGTGCATCATTGACCTTGGTGGTCTGCAGCACATAGGAGATGTCTGGTCGCGCGCCGGCTGTGTCCGGAAACTCGACCGTCCCCGAGATGGGGGCGAGCAGGCCCGAGATCACGTTCAGGATCGTGGATTTACCCGATCCGTTGGGCCCGATGATGGCGGTGATGCCTGGCCGGGGGATGTGGAAGCTCGATCGCTCGACGGCCGTGTGGCTGCCGTAGCCAAGCACCACGTCGACAGCCTTTACCGCGGGCCGGGTCACGCGCAACGGGCGCATTGGCCCTCTATCTCGAGGGCGTGGTTGGTCTCCTTGAAGGCAGCCGCCAGGGCAACGCCGCTGACGATCTCCTGGAGACGCTTCTCCACCGAGTCGCTAGCCGGGAGGTCTTCGACCAGGCCACAGTTGATGCAGACCAGGTGGTGGTGGTGCCCGCTGAGCCATTCGGCAAGCTCGTAACGGGTGAGACCGGGTGATGAGTAGTGAGGGGAGAGGACGCCGGCTTCCTCGAGTACAGCGAGGGTTCGATAGAGCGAGGAAAGCGGGATGGCCGGGCCGATGGCCATGCTCAGCTCCGCCGCCGATCTCGGCCCGTCGGCCCGGGAAAGGGCTTCGACGACGGTTCGGCGCCCCCTGGTGTAACGGATGCCAAATTCGGCCAGCCTGCCGGTTACCTGTCGATCAAGAGTTGTGCGGGTCACGATGCTCCTTTTGATATTTATTCTCATCGGGATCTATAGTACATAAAACTATAGCGAACGATTCTCATTATAAGAGAAAATTGGGAGAGACGATGAAACCGACAAGACCGAGATGTTTCTCTCTGATGGTGGCAATTTCGATGGTGGCGGCCGCGTGTGGCGGTGATGCCAGCCCCGACACCACGACCCAAGGGGGCCAGGATCCGGACGCAATCTCAGTGGTGGTTACCACATCCATATGGGGCGAGATCGTCTCCAACATCGTCGGCGATGACGCCAACGTCGAGGTTCTCATCCCTGTCGGCGCCGACCCCCACGAGTATCAGGCATCGTCGGCGCAGGTCGCCGCGATGCAGCAAGCCGATCTCGTGATCGTCAATGGGCTCCTGCTCGAGGAAGGGATGCTCGATGTCATCGAGGGTCTCGAAACCGACGGGGTCAACGTGCTCGAGGTGGCTTCCGGCCTGGATCCGATTCCATTTGGCTCTGGCGGCCACGCCGATGCCGATCATGAGGATGAGGATCATGACGATGAGGATCATGAGGATGAGGGCGACCACGATCATGAGGATGAGGATGAGTTGACGGCCGGCGAGTGTCGCCCAACGCTGAACGACAACCACGAGGAAGAAGGCGAAGACGACCACGAAGAGGAGGGCCACTCCCATGACGAGGGGAGTTGTGACCCCCACGTTTGGATGGACCCTCTGCGGATCGCCGAGGCCGTTGAGCTGATCGCCGCTGAGCTGGCGGAGCTCGACTCCAGTGTCGACTGGATGTCCAGAGCCGAGTCCTATGCAGAGGAGTTGCGCAGCCTGCACGAGGAGATGGTCTCCACACTCTCCGCCATCCCCGAGGATCGAAGGAAGTTGGTGACTAACCATGAGGCCTTGGGCTATTTCGCCGATCGTTTCGATTTCGAGGTGGTGGGGACGGTGATTTCCGGAGGTTCGACTCTGTCGGATCCCAGCTCTGCTGAGCTCGCCGAATTGGTCGACACGATTCGTGACGAGGACATCAGAGCCGTATTTGCCGAGAACATCGACCCTTCCGCTCTGGCCGAGGCGGTGGCCGCCGAGCTCGGCGACGATGTGGAGGTGGTCGAACTGTTCACCGACGCAGTCGGTGCGCCCGGATCGGGTGGGGAGACCTATATCGACATGCTCCGCAGCAACGCCGAGTTGATCGCGAGAGCGCTCTCCTGAACGGACCTCACAGAACCGCAGGTCGAAGTCACCGCCCAGCGACGGCTCCAATCCGGTTGCCTGAGTCCCGGCCACCGCGCCTACTAATCTGATCATCACCGTGGACTGGCTCGTCGAACCCTTTCAGCTCGCTTTCCAGCAACGGGCCCTCATCGGCGGCGCTCTGGCCTCTGTGGGCCTGGCCCTGGTAGGCACCTGGGTTGTCGTCAGGGGGATGACTTTCCTCGGCGATGCCCTGGTTCACGGTGTCATTCCCGGGATCGCCCTCGCGGTTCTCCTCGATTTCAACGTGCTGGTCGGGGCAGGCCTCGCCGCTTTAGTGATGATCGGCGGGATAAACCTCGTGCACCGCCAGACAACATTCACCGAGGACACCTCGATCGGTCTCCTCTTCGTTGGGATGCTCGCCTTGGGCGTAATCCTGATATCTCGAACCACCTCCTATCAAGGGAGCCTTACTGGGATTCTCTTCGGCGATGCTCTTGGCGTCAGCAGCGGCGACATCGTGGCCCTGGCAGTGGTCGCCGTGCTGACTCTCGTTGCCAACGTGCTTTTCTACCGGCCCTTTCTGGTGCTTTCCTTCAACGACCAAAAGGCACAGTTGCTCGGGTTCAATCCCCAGCTCTCCCACGCACTGATGCTTGGTCTGATCACAGTCGCCATCGTGGCGTCGTTCCAAACTGTGGGAACCCTGCTTGTATTCGGGCTTCTGGTGGGACCGCCGGCCACCGCTGCCCTGATCGCCCGGCGGCTGCCAACGATCATGCTGACCGCGACCGTAGTGGGTGTCATCTCGGTAGCTGCCGGTTTGATCATCAGCTATCACGCCAACATCTCCGGCTCGGCGACCATGGCCGGAGTGCCCATCGCC
>JBBDHT010000010.1:4564-7590 GCA_040880765.1 Acidimicrobiia bacterium
CGCCATTCAGGCGTCCCGGCCGGTATTGGGCCCTGATCGGCTGTCGGTTCACCTAGTGTGACGCCGATGTCGACAGCGGTCATGCTCGAAGGCTCGGTCGTATCCGGACGAACGGATCGGGGTTAGTGGCGTGAAGTTTCTGACGGTCCTGATCTCGGCACTGTCGGCGCCACTTCGCGGGGGATCTGTGAAGGCTGTGCTGCGGATCACCCTCGTCATCCTCGGTGCTGTGGCACTGTTCAGCGTGGGCTTTCAGGTGATCATGGGCACCGAAGGCCGACAGTTCAGCTGGGCGTCCGCGGTGTATTGGACCACGGTAACGATGACCACTCTCGGGTTCGGCGACATCGTGTTTACCTCCGACCTGGGGCGAATGTATTCGATTGTCGTGCTTCTCGTGGGCGCACTGCTGATTCTCGTCATGCTCCCGTTCACATTCATCCAGCTTGTCTATCTGCCCTGGCGCAATGCGGTTCGCGACGCCCAGACACCCCGTAAGCTGCCCCTCGACACCAGCGGCCATCTCATTCTCACCGGTTTGGGTTCGGTGGAGGAAGCTCTCATCCAGCGCGCCGAGCGGTCGGGCATGCCCCACGTGCTCCTCGTTGAGAGCAGCGAAGATGCACTCCGTCTCGCCGAGAGCGGATACCGAGTGATGGTGGGCGCGCTCGACGAACCCGAGACCTATCGGGCAGCACGCGCGGAAGGGGCGGCAATGGTCTTCACCGCACTGTCTGACGAGCGCAACAGCAATGTCATTTTCACCTTGAGGGAGGTCACTGAGTCGGCCATTGTGGTCACCACTGCTCAATCGGAAGACGCTGTCGACGTACTTCATCTGGCGGGAGCCGACCATGTAATCCAGTTGGGACGCTCACTTGGAGACGCCTTCGCCCGGAGGATCCTCACTGTCGATGCGAGTTCCAGTGAGATCTCGCGATTCGATGATCTCATCATCGCCGAAGCCTCGGCAACCGGCACCCAGCTGGTCGGCAAGACCCTGGCCGAGCTAGACCTGCGCAACCGGTTCGGGGTCTCCGTGGTGGGGCTTTGGGATCGCGGACGCCTGCATGCGATGGTGCCGCATCTGCGCATAGAGCGGTCGTCGATTCTCCTACTGGCCGGGACGGAAGAGGCGCTCGCAGCCTATGACGCCTCCATAGCCTCCGGCGAAGCGAACTCTGGCCAGGCGCTGGGACCGGTGTTGATCATCGGCGGAGGAAGGGTCGGGCGCGCTGCGGCCGAGGCGTTGACAGAGAGGGCGGTCCCGTTCCGGGTCGTGGAGCGGATACCTGAACGGGTGCGCCTTCTCGACCCAGCCAATGTTGTGGTCGGCGACGCCTCCGATCTCGATGTTCTTCGTGCAGCCGGGTTGGACGACGCCAGCGCGGTCATGGTCACAACCCACGACGACGACACCAACGTGTTTCTCACCCTCTACTGTCGACGGCTCCGGGAAGACCTCGAGATCCTCGGTCGCGCCAGGGTGGACCGAAACGTGTCAACTCTGCATCGGGCGGGAGCAGATTTCGTCCTGTCCTATGCCGCCACTGGCGCAATCGAGGCGTGGAACGTTCTCAAGGAGGGCTCGACCCTGCTGCTGGCACGCGGCCTGGTGGTATTCCGATTGACATTGCCTGCTGAGTTGCACGGAAAGCGCCTTGGAGCTTTGGACATCCCTGCCGACACCGGATGCACCGTTGTCGCCCTCGTGGCCGACGGGCATGCTCTCACCAATATCGATGGCAACACCGTTTTGCGTCCTGACGCCGACATTGTCCTGATCGGCGACGAACGGGCCGAAGAGCGGTTCCTGGAACAATACGTGGCCAAGCGAAAAACTGGCCTCAGAAAATGGCTTTCACGGACGGATGGTTCCAGGACCGGGCCGAAGGAGTGACCTCCAGCCGCGATACGGCGAAGAGCACTGCGTGTTGTCTGCCCGCTCCGGCTAGTACGTACGACTCCGCTCCAGGAGGCCACCATGTCCATTTCTGGAGCAGGCCGTCCGTCGGCGCCCGTCACTGTCCCTTGGAGATCGGGGAACGAAGGAGGATCTCGCCGGCCTCTTGCCAGTTCTCCCGGGCTTCGTTGAGGGCAAAAACGGAAACCAGTAGCGCTGCCAGGGGGTCGGCCCACCACAGGCCGAGTGCCGCATTGAGGGCCAGGCCGGTGAGGGTTCCCAGCGACAGAACGCCGTCGAGGAAGGTCATGGTTGCCTCGGCCTTGAGTGGCTCGGACCCTTGCCGTTCTGCCAGTCTCTTCTTCGCGGCGGACAAGCCGAACATCACTACTGCGGTGATCGCCAAATAGGCGACACCCCACCAGGATTCGCCGGCGACACGGCCCGAGATTAGATCTCGGACCGCGGTCGCTCCCAAAGCGAGGCCCAATACGAGAAAAGCGACGGCAACCAGACGGAGCGCCCGGATTGTGCGTTGGGCGAGGTCTGGCTGCACCCCGGGCTTGAGGTGCCAGACAACAACCATCGAAGCAAAAACCTCGACCACGGAGGTGGCGCCAAAAGCAATCAGGGCTAGCGATCCGGCGACCGCCCCCAAGCCGATGGTAAGGAAGGTCTCGCCCACATTCCAGGCGATAGTCGCGTATTCGAGGGTGAGGGCGCGTCGATCATCGGGAGAGGGTCGGGGAGGGGACACGATCAGGATGGTAGTTGCTGGCAATTGCATGGAATATCGCCCAGGTTGTTCTTCCTGATGCCTCTGCCCCTGGGGTCAGGCGCCCCGGGACTGGGCGCTGTTCAGAGGTGTGGTTTCACGACGGCTCTGGAGCTGATTGCCAGAGTTCGACACGATGGCCTTCTGGATCGTGGAAGTCGATCGCCGGAGCACCCCAGCGTCGCTTCACCGCGCTCACGTCGATTCCCTTGGCTTGCAGATCTCGACGGGCAGTGTCGACATCGTCTACCTTCCAACTCAGCGTCACGCCTTGTCCGCGGGTTTGCCCGACTGTGGCACGAGCGGCGTCGGCAATGCTCAAGAACCCGGGACCGACCGCGAATTCGA
>JBBDHT010000011.1:0-1371 GCA_040880765.1 Acidimicrobiia bacterium
GGCACGGTTAGCGGAGCGTGAAGTTTGATCGGGCAGGGTGGGCCGGTTTGAACCGGTCGGCTCGAGGACGGTTCGAGGGCTCGGCCGGGAACTCGAGAACGAACGCCCATTGACGGTCGTGGCGTTCGAACTCCAGATGGCCACCGGCGGCTTCGACGAGGGCGTAGGCGAATGGAATGCCGAGCCGGCCCCCCATCTGTTCCGGCATGACCTCGGGGTTCTCCAACAAATCCCAGGTGTGGTCGAGCGGGGTGTCGGGTTCGATCGACGGTCCCTGGCCTGCATCCGAGATCCGGATGGTCAATTCGGCCTCAACCTGGTGAACGTTGACGGTCATCGGTGCGGTCCCATGTCGGCGACAGTTGTCGACGAGTTCGTTGAGAGCTGCGGATAGCGGTGCCGGGTCGCAGTGGACGAGGGTGTCCGGGTCGCCGTCAAACACCATGTGTGTTTGTAATCGGCTGCCCTCCTGGGGGAACGTCTGGAGGAGTTCACTGATCGTGGAAGTGGCCGCGACTGGGTTGCCGCCCCGGACGCGGAGCATCGCCCCGATCCGATCCAGCAGTCGTTCGATGGAACGCGCACCATCGACAATCGCCTCACCTGCGCCAGAAAGTTCCTCTCTGCTCAGTTCGCCGGACCGGATCATCTCGCCGTAGCCGACGATCGGTGAGAGCGGGGTGCGGAACTGGTGGTTTGCCGACTGAAGGAACTTACGTTGCCGCTCGTCGGCTGCGGTGTGTGCGGTGACGTCTTCGAGGTACGCCAATAGGAACTGATGGTTGTCACCGAAGGTATTGACTCCGATCCGCAGGAACATGGTCGGACCGGGCCCTGTTGTTGTGTAGATGGACGGGGCCGATTTCGCGGGGTTCGTCGCGACGGCCTCGAGATGTTTCAAGAACTGGCTGTAACCCGATGCCTCCTGTCGGGAAAGAGTCATCCGTGCTGGCGTGTCCATCGTGAACCGGCGAGCCATCCGGTTGGCGAAGAGACAGCGCAGCGAGTCGGGTTCGTACACGGCAAAGCCGATCGGTGCATCTTCGGCGAACCCGGCGGTCAACTGGCGAGTCCTGTTCAACTCGGTTTCCCATCCGGCCGACTGCACCCGGGCCCACGACAGGATTCCGACGAACATGAGGAACACGACCATGCGGGCGAAACTGGTGGGCGTGGCGTCGCGAGCGGCCAGAACGATCCCGAGATAGACCGCAATCGACGTTGCCGCCAGCCACGCCAAACGCCGCTGGGGACTCATCACCGCTTCCCACACGACCACGATCAGCATCGAGAAGAACAGTGGGCTGTTGGTACCCCCGTCCACTACCACGACCGCACCGACGATGACGAGGGAAACGACGGCACGGGCGA
>JBBDHT010000012.1:0-1306 GCA_040880765.1 Acidimicrobiia bacterium
TGTCCTGTCTCACGGCATCGTGGACACACGATCTCATGACATCGTGGACATGTTGTCTCAACACTTCGTGGACGATGGGCGGTGCTGCGCCTGCAAGAGTGGATGGCATGACGAATGCGGTTCCGCCTCATATTCGGGCCATGATCATCAACTTCGATCCCGGCCAGCCTCACTCCCTTTCGGTGACCGAGTTCTGCAGATCGCTGAAGATCTCCGCGAGCGTGTTCTACAAGATTCGCGGTCGAGCAGCTAGCGAGTCAACAGCTGCGCTGCATCCCAGATCCCGGGCGCCGAAACACCCAGCCCGACGGTACGGGACGAGCGTCATGAACGAGTTGGTGAGGATTCGCAAGCAGCTCAAGGCGAGCGGCTGGGATTACGGTCCACGTTCGATCTATTACGAAGCCACCCTTGAGGACGCCTTCCCCGGCGGAGTGATTCCCTCGGTTGCGACGATCGCCAGGCTCCTCGCGAGCGTCGGTCAGGTGGACGCGGCACCGAAGAAGCGGCCGAAATCGTCGTACATCCCGTTCGTTCGGGCCACTGCGATGTCCTTGTGGCAGCTTGATTCGTTCGAGTATCGACTGGCGAACGCGCAGACCGCCACGATCTATCAACTGCTGGACGACGCGACCCGGTTCGATGTGGGGACGGGGGCGCACGCACGTCATGAGAACAGCGCCGACGCCAAGCTGGTACTCGAGCAAGCCATCAGCGAGTATGGAGCGCCCCAGGAGCTGCTTTCGGACAACTCGCTGGCGTTCAACCAACTCCGTCAAGGCGGCATCGGAGCCGTCGAGATCTTCCTGGCCTCGCGCGGCACGATGCCCATCAGTGGCCTGCCAGGCCGGCCAACGACACAAGGGAAGAACGAGCGTTCGCATCAGACGCTGATGCGTTTCCTCGACGCCAACCCGCCGGGCACGCTGGAGCAGCTCCGAGAGCGGATCAAGCGTTACCGAGAGCATTACAACCATCGTCGACCGCATCAAGCCCTCAACCAAGCCACGCCCAAGGCAGCGTGGGAGCTCCTCGAGCACACGCCCGCGACTGAACCGATCCCACTGGTCGTGCTCGAAGCGAAGGCGGCACAGTACCGGCAGGTACGCAGGCTTCGCCAAAGCGATCTTGGGCGATCAGCGTTGACGATCTCCAAGACCGGACAGCAACTCGACGATGGCGCAGCCGGCGACACGGCGGGGCAGGCGGCCGATCAGTCGGTGGTGGAAGTGACACCCGCAAATCGCCAGGTGTACTACCAAGGGTTTCACGTATCGCTGCCGACGACCTTCGCAGGGCGAACGTT
>JBBDHT010000013.1:0-1256 GCA_040880765.1 Acidimicrobiia bacterium
CTAGTGCCGTAGCAGACAATGTTTGGGGGGTGGGGTCCGCTGTTTTTTGATCTGGTTCGCGCATACTTGGTCGGGTCGCGCGTGTTCGATCGAGGAGGTGGCGGCGTGGGTGAGCGAGTTCGAGTTCGTGAGATCAGCAACGATGAGGGGAATCGACTGTTGCGGATCGTCCGACGGTCGTCGGGGTCGGTGGTGACGTGGCGACGAGCCCAGATGGTGTTGTTGTCGGCCCAGGGGATGGATGTCGGTCGGATCGCTCAGGTGGCGTTCACGTCTGAGGATCGGGTCCGTGCGGTAATCCACAACTTCAACGACGACGGGTTCGACTCGTTGTATCCTCGTTATCGCGGTGGCCGACCCCCCACGTTCACGCTTCCCCAGCGTCAGGAGATCAAGAAGATCGCCCTGTCCCGACCCGTCGACCATGACTTGCCTTTCTCGACATGGAGTCTGTCGAAGCTGGCCGAGTTCTTGGTGGCTGAGGGGGTGGTCGACGACATCAGCCATGAGGGCCTGCGGGTTCTCCTCCGTGAGGAGGGGGTGTCGTTTCAAGTGATCAAAACCTGGAAGCAGTCCAACGATCCCGACTTCGAAGCCAAAAAGAACCGGGTGCTGGCGCTGTATGACATCGCCGACGGCAAAACCGAACCGGGCCCGGGCGACCCGACGGTGGTGATCTGCATGGACGAGTTCGGGCCGCTGAACCTGCTGCCCCGCCCCGGACGGCAGTGGGCACCGGCCGCGACCAAAACCACCGAGAGAGCCAGCGGTGAGCCTCGGCGGCGAAGACGCCGAGCCACCTACACCCGCACCCAGGGGGTCCGTCACCTCTTCGCCGCCTACGACCTCGGAGCCGACACCATCTACGGGCACATCAAGTCGAACAAGAACCGGACCACCTTCCTCCAGTTCTGTCGCTACCTGCGGTCGTTGTACCCGCCCCAGGTGCGGATCGGGATCGTGTTGGACAACTTCAGTCCCCACCTGTCGACCAAAAAGGACCAGCGGGTGGGCAAGTGGGCGGCAGCCAACAACGTCGAACTGGCCTACACCCCCACCAACGCCTCCTGGCTCAACCGCATCGAGGGACATTTCCAGGCCCTCCGCTACTTCGCCCTCGACGGCACCGACCATCGCTCCCACGACGAGCAGAACTCGATGATCCGCCGCTACATCAGATGGCGCAACCGCAACGCCCACGACCAGACCATCCAGGAACTGGTAAAACGCGCAAACGTTGCCTGACGCGGCACTAG
>JBBDHT010000014.1:0-1243 GCA_040880765.1 Acidimicrobiia bacterium
CGGGTGTTCGATGAGATCGAACACCTTTGAGTTTCCTGCGGAAACTCTTGGGCTGATGAGATCAGCCGGGTGTTCGATGAAATCCGACACCTTTGAGTTTCCTGCGGAAACTCTCGCCGACAGATGAATACTTGGAGGGGTCGCATAGTCCGGTCTAGTGCGCGGCACTCGAAATGCCGTAAGGGGTTGACGCCTCTTCGTGGGTTCGAATCCCACCCCCTCCGCTTATGACCCAGACCTACGAGCGCGTCAGTGAACGATATGCCAAGCGGCTCACCATCGCTCTGGTGCTCGTGATTGTCTACGCGATAGTCCAGGTAGTTGCCGCGTTTGCCACCGGGTCGCTGTCGCTGCTCTCCGACGCCGGCCACATGGGCACCGACTCGCTGGGGCTGGCAATGGCCCTGGCAGCGATCGTCACCGCGGCACGGGCCAGTCGGGGGGATCGACGCACTTTCGGTCTCTATCGACTGGAGATACTGGCGGCACTCGCCAACGCAGTGCTGCTTCTTGGTGTCGCCGGGTACGCCATCTATGAAGGGATCAGAAGGCTGGGTGCTCCTGAAGACCTGATTGCGGTCCCTCTCTTGGTCGTGGCCATGGGAGGGCTGGCGGTAAATGTCTTCAGTGCCTGGCTCCTTCGGGGCGGGGCAAGAGAGAGCCTCAATGTCGAAGGTGCCTATAACGAGGTGCTGGCCGACCTCGTTGGATCCGTCGGCGTGGTTCTGGTGGCTGTCATCTATTTGACGACCGGATGGCGGTACGCCGACCCAATCGTCGCTGTCGGCATCGGGCTCTGGATCGTCCCTCGTGCGCTTCGGTTGGGGAGGAAAGCGCTAGTGGTACTGGTGGAGTCGGCTCCCGGCCACATCGACCTATCCGCACTCCGCAGCGGCCTCCGGGGTATCGACGGCGTCGTTGACGTCCACGACCTCCACGTGTGGACGCTCACCTCGGAGATGGATGTCGCCACCGTGCATCTCGTGGTCACCGACGACTCCGATTCCCACGACGTGCTCGACGCTGCGCGCGATCACCTGAGAACGACCTGGGGTCTGGCGCATGCCACATTGCAGGTCGAACCGGAGTCGCACCGTGAGTGCGTGGAGGAGACCTGGTAAAGGCGTTTGTTTGGCGGGATGTGTCTGCGGCCGCGCCTCCCCTTGTTTCCCTTGAGGATCTATCCTTCGGTGTTCCCGGAGGGGTGTCCGAGTGGTCGAAGGAGACGGTCTTGAAAACCGTT
>JBBDHT010000015.1:0-6480 GCA_040880765.1 Acidimicrobiia bacterium
CTGTGCTGTTGAGACGGTCGAGGCCGTCGAGGAGGATGTCGAGGCCGAATTCGAACTCGGTCTGATCGTCGCACCATCCGAGGGTCGAGTCCGGGTCGCCGTGAGCTACGATTTCGCCGAGCATCTCGATGATGTTGGGGAACTGGTCGGCCATCGCCGCCAGCATCTCCTCTGCTTCCTCTTCGTCGGCGTCACTTTCCGGTTTGAACAGCTCCTGGGTGAAGCCGAGAGATCTGCTCCCGAGCGCATGGAGGGCATGGTGGGCGAGGTCCCAGGAGAAGTCTCCGGCGCGGAGGATTCCGAGCAGGCCGTCGTGGTACCTAATGATCGAAGGGCTCATGGTGGTCCGGGTCTCGACGAGATCCGGTGCCCAGGGATGGCGAAGCATGACTTCGCGAGCCTTGAGTATCCGTTCCCGCATCGCCGACTTCCAGCCACTGCTCCCGTCGGAGCCGTCGAGGTTCGAGACGGCTTCCTCGATTTCCTCGACGAGGACATCGACCACTCCATCGAGAAGCGTTTCTTTGTTGGCGACGTGGTAGTAGATCGACATCGCCTCCACCCCGAGGTGTTGTGCCAGGTTGCGCATGGTTAGCGCCTCGAGCCCCTCTTCGTCAGCCACCTCAATCGCGGCGCGGAGCACCCGATCCCGATTCAGCGGGATACGAGGCTCGGAGGCGGGTTCGGTTTGTGTTGCCATTGGCTTCCTATTTCCCAATTCTACCGTACAGAGTAAGTCAGCCCGGAAACTGACAAGCCACACCGCTGAGCGAATGAGGGCTTGGCGGACCCGTCGCCAAGACTTTGCTCTCGAGCCTACTGAGTCTCCATTTTGACAACCTTACGTTGTATGAGTACCTTACGACGTATAAGAGCCTTACGGCGTACGAGAACAAGGATCCCAAATAGATGAGAAGCGAAAATTCGACCGCAAAGACAGAGGCCGTGGCACGTTCAGTCCCGGCGACCATGAAGGCGATGGTCCAGGAGGAGTACGGGAGGGCCGCTGCGGTGCTCGAGATGCGGGAGGTGCCGGTGCCCGAGATCGGCGGTGAGGAAGTCCTGGTAAAGGTCCACTCGTCCTCGGTGAATGCTATGGAATGGCACCTGATGAATGGAAAGCCTTATATCTTTCGCGCAGCCTTCGGTTTCAGTCCTAGGAGTCCAATCCTTGGGGCCGACATATCCGGGACTGTCGTCGCTGTGGGAACCGACGTCACGCGATTCGAAACCGGTGACGAAGTCTTCGGAGAGATCGGCGCCGGTGCCTACGCCGAATACGCCAAGGCAGTCGAGACCCACCTTGCTGCCAAGCCGAAAGAAGTGAGCTTCGAGGAAGCTGCGGCCGTCGGAGTCGCCGGTCTGACTGCATTACAGGGATTACGCGACGTCATCGGGTTGGAATCAGGCCAAAAGGTCCTCATCAACGGTGCGTCCGGAGGTGTTGGCACCTACGCGACCCAGGTCGCGAAGGTGCTGGGTGCGGAGGTCACTGCCGTGTGCAGCACCAGGAACGTCGACCGGGCCCGGGATCTGGGCGCCGACAAAGTCATCGACTACAGCAAAGAGGACTTCACGAAGGCCGATGAGCGTTTCGACGCAATCTTCGATATCCCCGGCAACCACCCGTTGCGGGCTCTAAAGAGTCTGCTCGCACAAGGTGGGGTATATGTGATGGTGGGGGGCTCGAAGAACAACTGGGTCGGGCCGCTCCCGCGTGTTTTGTGGAGCAAACTCTCCTTCGCCTTTGGAGATAAGAGAACAGACAACTTCGTCGCAACCATCAACGCTGACGACCTGGCGACACTGGGCGAATGGCTGGCAAGCGGGGCAATCCGGTCGGTCATCGAAACCAGGTACCCGCTGCGGGGGATTGCGATCCCGCTCGACCAGCAGGGCAAATTCCATGCTCGGGGAAAGACAGTTGTCAACGTCGAGGGGGGCTTTTGATGCCGATGCCTCTGTGGTGGGGCCAGATCAACAAGAGAGTGTTCAACCCGCGAGCGCTCGAGAACAGCAAGTGGGATGTCATCAACCACTTCGGTCGGTCGTCGGGTCGTAAGTATCGGACTCCGCTCGGCGCGATCGAGGTTGGCGGAGGCTATCTCTTCATCTTGGTCTACGGAGCAAGGGCTGACTGGGTGCAGAACATCCTCGCCAGCGGATCGGCTGTTCTCGAGACCGGCGGAGAGGAGGTCGGGTTGACGACGCCCAGGGTCGTTGCGAGCGCTGCTGCGCGGGACTTGGTCAATGACACGGTCAAACTCCCGCCCGGTTTCTTTGTCAATGAATTCCTGGTCATGGATATCGCATCCCCGGTCCATGCCGGGAGCACTTGACTCATTCGGATTCAATCTGCAGCGCGGAAACCTCCTAAATCAACCCAAATTCGGGCCACCTTTGCTGACTGAGTGCCCACGCGAACTGAAAAGCGGCTACGTCTTAGAGACAGGATACAGGCGGCTATGCTAGATTTCTGGCATGAGTCGTTTGCGACGTTTTCGGGTTGAGGCCGGGCTGACCCAGGTGGAATTGGCGGGGCGCGCGGGGGTGAGCCGTCAGCTGGTGGGGGCAGTGGAGGCAGGGCGTCATCTGCCGCGGGTCGATGCGGGGATGGCATTGGCAGCCGCGCTTGGGGTGGACGTCGAGAAGCTATTCGGTTCTGATCAGTTCCCCGTTGACGTGGTGGTTGGCACTGCACCCGACGAAGGATCGGCGGTCAGGATGGGATGGGTGGGAGACCGGCTCGTCACATCGCCCGCGCGGATTGGGGGCGATGGATGGGATGCTGCCGACGCGGTGATCGAGGGTGGTCTTGTGGTTCCGTTCGGGGATGTCCGCTCTGGTGCTGTGGTGGCCGGGTGCGAACCTGGTTTGGAGACGCTGGAGCATCTGCTGCGCCAGAGTGGTTCGGGAGCTCTGGCGGCGGCGGCATCGAGCAATGCCGCCTTCGATGCTCTTGTTGCCGGCAGGGTCCACGCAGCGGTGGTGCACGGCCGGCACGGTTCCCTGCCGAAGGTTCCTTCTGCTCCAGCGGTGGTCCGATTCCGTCTTACGGGTTGGCGGGTGGGATTGGCCACTCCCCCCGACGTCGAATCGTCGTGGTGGCAAAAGGTGATGGACGGTGAGCTTGCAGTAGTGCAGAGAGAGCCGGGAGCCGCGGTGCAGCAGACGTTTGAGGAGGCTGTGGCCGGGACTTCGACCACAGGTCCAAGAGTTGGTGGCCACCTGGTCGCAGCGCGACACGGGATGGCGGCCGGGCTGCCGGCGGTTACCGTCGAGCCTGGAGCCCTCGCGGTGGGGGCGGGGTTTCACCCATTGGATCGGCACGAGGCCGAGTTGTGGGTGGTCGATGAGTGGATGACAGACCGAGGCGTTGAGCAGTTGATAGACCTCATCACCAGTGCTCGGTTCCGGCGCCGGTTGGAGACGGTTGGTGGTTACGACCTCGACGGGATCGGAAGCCGGGTCGCATGAGAGGGCGGATGAGACCGGGGCTGGTGGCGGTTCTATTGGTTGGTGCCTGTGGGACAGCGGCCGGTCCCACCCCGGATGCCCTCACCGGAGATGCTGCCCTGCTGGTGGCAGGCGCCTCGGATCTGAGACCCGCCTTCGAAGAAATTGGGGAGCTGTTCACCGCGGAGACCGGCCATGAGGTGATCTTCGACTTCGGATCCTCCGGACAGCTGGCACAACGGATCATCGAAGGTGCTCCCGTGGATGTGTACGCCTCCGCCAACGTCTCCTTCATCGACGAGGTCCTCGAATCAGGTGTCGGTGATCCCGAGACCAAGGCCACATACGCATTCGGTCGGATCACCTTGTGGTCGATGGCTGCAGCATGGCGCGGGTGGAGCGACCTCGCCGACCTGGTCTCCGATCCGGACATCACGTTCCTCGCGATAGCCAATCCCGAGCACGCCCCGTACGGGGTGGCGGCCAAGGAGGCTTTGCTTTCGGTGGGACTCTGGGAGATTATCGAGCCCAAGCTCGTCTTCGGGGAGAACATCTCCGACACCCAGCGCCTCGCAGACACGGGCGACGCCGACGCAGCGATCGTCGCCCTCTCCCTTGCCATTGCCGCCGGTGAGCGTGGCGACTGGTTGTTGATCGATGAGGCACTCCACGAGCCTCTGGAACAGGCCCTGGTCGTGGTCACCGATGATCCTGGCCGGGTCGAGGTGGCGACCGCATTCGCTGCGTTCGTAAACCAGCCTGCAGGTCGCGAAGTGATGGTCCGTTTCGGGTTCGTCCTTCCCGGCGAAAACTCCGGTACCGGCTGATGTGGGACCCGCTATGGCTGTCGCTGCAGGTCACTGCATGTGCCACCTTGATAGTTGCGGTGACAGGAGTCAGCCTGGGTTACCTCCTGGCGAGGCGCGACTTCCCCGGAAGGGGCCTGGTCGATGCAATCGCCAGCGCCCCGATCGTGATGCCTCCCACGGTTCTCGGCTATTACTTGCTGGTGGCGGTGGGGCGCAACAGTCCGATCGGTCGCGTCTGGGAGGCGGTGTTCGGCTCGCCTCTTGTCTTTTCGTGGCAGGGAGCGGTGCTGGCTGCGTCGGTGGCGTCGTTCCCGTTCTGTCTGCGCTCTTCCCGCGCTGCCATCGAATCGATCGACCGACGGTACGAGTCAGCTGGCCGGGTGATGGGGCTGAAGCCGTGGCGGGTCACTGCCCAGATCACCCTCCCGCTCGCCCGCCGGGGGATTTTGGCCGGGGTAGGCCTGGCGTTCGCCCGGGCCCTTGGCGACTTCGGGACGACGGTGATGGTGGCGGGGAACATCCCCGGACGGACCCAGACGATGCCCATTGCGGTCTATGACGCCGTCCAGGCCTTCGACTACGACCGTGCCGGGTCCCTCGCCATCGTGCTGTTGGCCGTGGCGGTGTTGGTCCTGGTCGCGGTGCGCCGTCTCGAGCGTACGGTCGTCTGATGCTGTCCGTAGACGTTGTCAGGCGGGTCGGTGAGTTCGATCTGTCTTGTCGCTTTGACACCGGATCCGGGATCGCCGTGGTCGTGGGACCCTCCGGTGCGGGAAAGAGCCTCACGCTCGGACTGGTAGCCGGCATAGAAAGACCGGATCGAGGCCGGATTCTCCTCGACGGAGAGATCCTGGTTGATGCCGAACGTGACGTCTGGACCGCCCCCCGGGACCGTCGAATCGGGATGGTGTTTCAGGATTCGCTGCTGTTGCCGCATCGGACGGTGCTCGACAACGTTGCACTCGCAGTCCGGAACAAGAACCGACGCGAGCGTCGGAGCGAGGCGATGCACTGGCTTGAAGAAGTGGATGCCACGATGTGGGCCGACCGGCATCCCCACCAGCTCTCCGGTGGCCAGGCTCAACGTGTAGCGCTTGCCCGGGCACTCGCTGGAGATCCCCAGATCCTGCTCCTGGATGAGCCCTTCAACGCTTTGGATCCGCCCGTGCGTCACCGCCTTCGCCTCCTCCTCGTGGACCTGGTCAGGCGTCGCCGAGTGCCCACTCTGTTCGTCACCCACGATGCCACCGAGGCCTTCCTTCTCGCCGATGAGATCCATGTGATCGAGGGGGGTGTTGTCACTCAGAGCGGCACCCTCGCTGACGTTCGAAGCCGTCCCCGAACTGCGTATATTGCCGAGCTCGCCGGCTCCAACCTCGTCTCCGGCATGGCGCTGGGCGGGAAGGTCGACACCGGAACCCACCTCCTCACCATCGCCGACCACGCGGTGACGGGCCCGGTATTGGTCACGGTCAAGGCCTCCGCCCTCGGCCTGCATCGCACCGAGCCGCAGGGCAGCTCGCGCAATATCTGGAAGACGCAGATTGTGCTCCTCGAGCATCTCGGTGAGAGAGTGAGGGTCGGTCTCGGTGCCCCCCTCCCACTGACCGCCGAGATCACCGAGGAGGCCACCTCAGCCCTCGACTTGCGCGAGGGAGCCGAAGTTTGGGTCTCGCTCAAAGCCACCGAAATCGGCATCCAAGCCGAAGGCCACGAGTCGGCCTAGTCGCTCGCATCCTTTGAGGCACGGCGGGCGGCGAAGTGGGCTATTCGCCTCTGCGCCGCCGCTGGTTGTGACGGTAGAGGCACCTTCTTCAGGCCTCATGCCGGTTACTTCACGATTGTCGAATGGCACTTCGCAGGGAGGGTGTTCCAGCCTTGTCTCAACCCCGAATGGATTAATGCCGAAGTTGTAGGGATGGACAGGAATCGGCTGGTCGACCGCTCTCTCGGCCGCCTCAATCGGGGGCTGCTCATTTTCAGGCTCGGCCTGTACGCGGCTGTGATGGTGGGCCTTGTCGAGCGATTGGGTAACGACGCCGGTATCGCGATCCCGGTGGTTGCCGCCGTCGCCCTCCTTCCGGCGTTTCCCAGCCTGCCGCGGAAGATCGAGATCGGAATCGCTACGACATTGGTGTTGGAGTTTGTGCTGACGATTGCGGTCGGAGCTTTCCTCGCCCTTCAGTTCCTGCCGCTCTTCTCGGTTGTGGTGGCG
>JBBDHT010000016.1:0-1207 GCA_040880765.1 Acidimicrobiia bacterium
TACGAGGAGAAGGTATGGATCTACGAATCAAAGGCAAGACTGCCTTGGTCACAGGTGGCACTCGAGGTATCGGTCGCGCCATCGCCGAAACGTTTGTAGCCGAAGGTGCCAACGTTGCTTTCTGCGCTCGCACCGCCGACGAGGTGGCCGCGACTGAGGCTGCCCTGGCCGGGAAAGACAGCAAAGTACTGGGTACGGTGATGGATGTGGGAGACCCGGACAGCGTGTCCGACTGGGTCGACAGCTCCGCCAAGGAATTCGACGGTATTGATATGGTCGTCAGCAACGTGAGCGCGTTGGCGATTCCAGACACGGACGAGAATTGGGCGGAATCGATTCGGGTAGATCTAATGGGAACCGTCCATATCGTTAAGGCTTCTCTGCCACATTTGGAGAAGAGCGACTCTCCATCGATAACAGCCATCTCTAGCGTCTCTGGTCGCGAGGTCGACTTCGCGTCCGGCCCTTACGGGACCGTAAAGACGGCGCTCATCGGATACATATCCGGACTCGCGTTCCAACTCGCCGAGAAAGGAATCCGGGCCAACGTTGTTTCACCAGGCAATACCTATTTCGACGGTGGTGTGTGGTCGAGCATCGAGCAGGACAACCCCGAGCTGTTCGAGTTCGCGATGGGTCTCAACCCGACGGGGCGTATGGGCACGCCAGAAGAAGTTGCATCCAGTGTGGTGTTCTTGGCGAGCCCGCTGTCGGGCCGTACGACCGGAGCCCATCTGGTGATTGATGGGGCTTTGACCCGAGGAATCCAGCTCTAGGCTGAATTTGCGAACATAATGTGACTTGTTCTCTGCAAAGGGTTCAAATCAGGGTCCTCGCCGTGGTCCGTAACTGATTATGTATTCCATCGAATGCGTCGCTTTTTGGGAGGAGGGATTTCGGGGCCTTGATAACGACGCTGTAGTTGGAGTCGACGGCATTGGCGATCGGCGTCTCGGAGATCTGGGTGAGCAGCTGATAGGCATCCATCTGGTGGAGGTCGAAGAGTTCACCGAACCAGCGGATCATCTCAACCTGCGCGATGCGCCACGAGTCTTCCATAGGGCGTGAGGAGCCCACGACCATCCAGTAGTCGTCGGTCTCCAGCCTCGGCCAGAGTGGGGCTCCACCCTTGATGAGGTCGACTATGAGTGTCGACTGCATCGCTCCCTCAACCGCGGTGCCGCACGCCTCGCCCTCCCCCTGCCGA
>JBBDHT010000017.1:0-39526 GCA_040880765.1 Acidimicrobiia bacterium
GGCATTGCGTCTGGCGGCCGTACCCGGCTTCAACTGAGTTGGGCTCCGGCAACGCATATCGGGGGGCTCAGACAAACCCCCCGATATTGCGATGTGGAGGACCGCACGAGTGCGGTCAAGTCAGCGAGTGGTTTCCCTGTCACCGACCCTTTTCTGCATTCAGGGAGGAATGCGTTGTGGGTCTATTCGAAAACGATCGGGGTTGTGTCGGAATTGTCGGCATTCCGAATAGCCTGCAAGTCACCGGGGGGGAGGTAGTCGAAGAAGTTGATATCGCTCTGCTCGACTGCGGTATGGTCCGGCGCGGCCAGCGGCGTCGAGCCCGACGTCACGGGCACGCTGAGTCTCGCGGCCGGGGTCGCGCTGATAGCCACGATGACCACAAGGGCGGTGAGGGCCATCGCACCGGACTGGGCCAGCGGCTTGGCGAGGACCTTGAGCTTCCTGAACAGGTCCACGAGCCGCGGGGGAGGGTAAGACCGCCGGTACGCGAGGGTCTCGAGGCGCAGCCGGTGGTCGAGTGTCTCCACAAACCGGTCGATGTTCGGAGGCTCGGGCCTTCTCATCTCAGAGCGCATAACCCGCCTCCTCGTGGGCAGCGCCGACCACAGTGGCGCTGTCGAGATGATTCCGCACAGTCCTCCGGGCACGAGACAGTCGGAGCCTGGCAGCATTCGGCGTGATGTCGAGCGTAAATGCGGCCTCACTTGGCGTGAGCCCGTCGTATGCGACCAATTCGAGTACCTCACGCTCCGAGCGGGTCAATCTGGCCATCGCCGACTCCAGGGCGGGAGCCTGTCTCGCCGCGTCGATAGCCGAAGCCACCGCATCGTCCTCGGCGGCCGTGAAGACCGGGAAAGCATTGGACACTTTTACCTCGAGCCTCCGGTTTCCGACATATTTTCGCCGCTGTTTGGCAAGAAGGCGACGGGCGATCCCGAACAGCCATGGCAATGCTGTGTCGGTCTCGGGCCGGTAGCGGTGGGCGGCCTGGAGAGCGACGAGAAAGGTCTCACCGACAAGATCAGCAACATCGTCCGGGTTTGCACAGCGTCGAACGGAGTATCGGGTTATAGGCTCGACATGGCGCCGGAAGAAAGCGGAGTATGAGTCCGCTGAACCTGCTGATGCCGCAACGAGCAATTCCGCGTCTGAACGGTCCACCACACCCGACATTATGCACCATGGACCCGTTGCGTGTCAGGTTCCTTTCGTCAATCCGACAATTGACGCGCTCTGTCCTCAAATCCCTATCTGGATCCCGTGGCGCTCGGCTTCCGACATCAGCTGGGTTCGTTCTTCAGGGTCGAGGATTCGGTCAATGAGTACGTGGCGTTTCCTTTTTTTCGTCACCAGCACGAGGCCCCGGCGACGCGGTTTGACTATTGCGGCGATGTCGTCCCAGCCCAGGCGATGATGCCGGAGCAGGCAAACCCTGACCAACCCGGTCTCGTTCAGCTCGACCGCAAGCGGATAGTCGAAGATCACGACAGTGCCGAGAAGGGTTCCGAGGATGCCGAACACCACAGGCACGGGTAGCGGAGATTCCACCGCCAGCGTGAGCAATGCCATTCCCAGGAGCAATGGCGGGGTCACCAGGGCGAGTGTCACCCGTATCTTCGACTCGGGGATTCGCATCGGCTCTGTTGTCTGATTCATCGTCTATTACTCCCCGGCACCCATCGCTATGTCAGGTTAGGCGGTGCTCTCAAAACTCCCGCCGCGACGCCAGAGCGGCCCCGATGATGACCAAGCCCACGCCGGCGATGGCTACAGGTGCGATCACCTCATTCCGGAAGACAACGCCCAGGACCAGCGCAACGACCGGAATCACGTACGTGATGAACGTCGCCCGGGTAGGCCCCACCCGTCCAATCAGATTGCTCATCATCACGAAGGCGAGCCCCGTCCCGAGTATCCCGACCGCCATCGTGGCAAACAGGGAGGGCCAGGCAAACGAAGAGCTGGCGGCGCCATACAGGCCGAAGGGGAGCACGAGTATTGCCCCGAGCCACTGGAGCCTCGCCATGATCGCAAGCGAGCCATGTCGCTGCTGGAGGGGAGCGACGATGTTGGAGGCGAAGGCGTAACAGAGAGTGGCGACGAGGACCAGGAGGACACCGATGGCGGCAGTCGGCCGTGATCCGGCTGATGGCAACGCAATTGCGATGACGCCGGTGAAGCCGATCAGGAGCCCGGCGAGCTGACGCCTTCCCGGAAGTTGTCTGAGGATCAGGGCGGCCACGACTGCAGTGAGGATGGGGGTGGCCCCGTTGAGCATCCCGGCGACCCCGGAGTCGATCCACTGCTGCGCGATCGGGAACAACGTCATCGGGATGGCGATCCAGATCACGGCGAGAGTCGCCAGAGTTGGCCAATCCTCCCGGGGAATCGAGGTGTGGCGAGCCCGGGATACGCCGAACATGAACACGGCGCCGAAACTGACCCGGAGCAGGGTCACCAGCCCGGGGTGAAAGGCGTCGAGTCCGATTGCCATGAAGAGGAACGAGGAGCCCCAGATAGCGCTGAGGCCGGCAAACAACCCCCAGTCGGCGCCTGAAAACGCCTCGCGGTTGGTGCCGTGGCTTGTGGTGAGAACACGTGTCATAGGCTGTCGAACCCCGTTTGGTTGATATGGTTGCGTTCGACTCCAGGGCTAACGCCGGTACGGGTCGAGATAGTCCGGAAGATTTATGCCTTCACGAAGATCGGGGTCGGGTATCGGGACACCCGCCACCAGTTCCAGGGGGATGACTCCGGCCCAGATGTCGGCCACCATGTCCTCGTCGTCGTCCTCCGGAGGCCCGCTGCTCACCTTGGCGCTGACCTTGTCCAGGGGTACTTCGATGGTTGCGGTCTGGCGGATCTCGATCTCGGTGGGTCGGCGTAACTCTTCGAGGCGACCCGGGATCAGTGCTTCGACGGTCCGGTCGAGCGCGTCGATGTGCTCCTGGCCCTGAAGGATTCGTCCGTGACCGTGAACGACGACACTGCGGTAGTTCGCCGAGGAGTTGAACCCGCTACGCGCCACGACGACACCGTCGACCAGGGTGACGGCGATGCTGAGCGGTGATCCCCGACGCACTGCCCGGGTCATCCCGGCGGCGGTCGAACCGTGGAGGATTATCGAATTCTCCCGGCGCGCAAAGAGCGTGGGTATCACCACGGGGCGCCCGTTTTCGAGGAAGGCGACATGACAGACGAAGCCCTCGTCGAGGATCTGATAGATCGTGTCGAGGTCGGAGACTGCCTTCTCGGGAAGTCTCCGGATGAGGGTCGGGTCTGTAGCCATTACTCGGGTTTTGCTTCTCTTGTCATCAGGCTGAGCATCGCTTCCTTCGGGCTCATGCCTTCGTAGAGCACCGTTCCGACATGGCTGGCGATTGGCATCTCCACGTCGAATTTGTTGGCGAGATCGAGCACCGCCCTCGTGGTCTTGACTCCCTCGGCAACCATGTTCATGTCATCGATGACCTCGTCGAGCGATCGCCCCTGCGCCATCCCGAATCCGACCCTGTGGTTGCGGCTTCGGCTGGACACGCAAGTCGCGATGAGATCGCCCATGCCCGCCAGCCCCGCAAATGTGCCCGGGCGGCCACCGAGACGGGTTCCGAGCCGGGTCAGTTCGGCGAGGGCGCGGGTAATCAGCGTCGCCCGGGTGTTGTCTCCGAAGCCCAGCCCGTCGGACATGCCAGCGGCGATTGCCATCACGTTCTTGAGGGCCCCCCCGAGCTCCGAGCCGATGACGTCGTCGTTGGTGTAGACCCGGAAGAGGGGTGCCATGAATACGCCCTGGATCCGCTCGCCGGTCTCTGGATCGGCAACGGCTATCACTGCAGCGGTAGGCTGCTCTGCTGCGATCTCGCTGGCGAGGTTAGGCCCGGTGAGAACCCCGACCCTCCGCGTGTCGTGGTCCGGAAGTAGTTCGGAGACGATTTCTGTCATCCGGAGCAGGGATCCTTGTTCGATCCCTTTTGTCAGAGAGATCACGGGCACCTGGTTCGGGATCAACGGAGCGATCTGCTCGAAGACGCTCCGGAACCCGTGCGACGGGACGGCCAAAGCGACCAGTTCGGCTCCTTCGACTGCCTCGGCCAGATCGCCTGTTGCGGTCAGTGTCGGTTGGAGCTCGAGACCGGGCAGATACTGACTGTTTACCCGCGCCGAGTTGATCTCGGCAACGACGTCATCGCGGCGCGCCCACAGCAGCACCGGGACGTTGGCAGCGGCGAGCCAGGCGGCAGTGGTTCCCCAGGAACCGGCGCCGATGACGGCGATCTTTTCCATCCCCGACACGGTAGTAGCAGTAGCGACCGCCTAACCTTCGTCGGAGATGAGCCTTTCCATAGGCATCGTCGGGCTCCCCAACGTCGGAAAGTCAACGCTGTTCAATGCGTTGACGAATGCCGGGATCCTGGCTGCCAATTATCCCTTTGCGACCATCGAGCCGAACACCGGCGTCGTCCCGATTCCCGACAATCGACTGCCGGTGCTCGCCCGGCTGTTCGATACCAAGCGGATCGTGCCTGCCACAGCAACCTTTGTGGACATCGCCGGGTTGGTCAAGGGGGCAAGTGAGGGCGAGGGCCTGGGCAACAAGTTCCTTGCCAATATCAGAGACGTCAACGCCATTTGCCATGTCGTGCGAGCCTTCGACGATGAAAACGTCGTTCATGTGGACGGCATTCAGGATCCTGGACGGGACATCGAGACAATCGAGACGGAGCTGGCCATCGCCGACTTGCAGACGATCGAGAAGCGGCTGCTCCGGCTGGAGAAAGAGGCGAAGATCGACAAGAGCCTCGTCTCGAAACTCGACATCGTCAGAGAGATACGCGACGTGGTCGGGGCAGGGGAGATGGTTTCTTCCCGGCCTGACCTGATGAACCGAGGCGAGCTGTTCGCCGATCTTCACCTCCTCACCGCGAAACCTGTGATCTACGTGTTCAACTGTGACGAATCCGTCCTTGCCGACTCCGAAGCTCGCGAGTCGCTCGAGGCGCTGGTTGCTCCGGCCGTCGCCATCTTCCTCGATGCCCAAATCGAAGTTGAGCTGACCGAACTGGACGATGAGGAGAAACTGGAATTGCTCGCCTCGGTTGGCCAGCCTGAGCCAGGGTTGAACTCGGTGATCCGGGCCGCCTACTCGACACTCGGTTTGCAGAGCTATATGACAGGCGGGGAGAAAGAGGTCAGGGCATGGACGATCAGAAAAGGCGCAACGGCCCCCGAGGCCGCCGGAGTGATCCACACCGACTTCCAGCGTGGTTTCATTGCCGCCGAGGTCGTCGACTACGAGGTCCTGATTGAAGCCGGCTCATGGGCGCGGGCGCGGGCATTGGGCAAGGTGCGCACCGAGGGCAAGGGATATGTGATGCAGCCGGGTGATGTGGTCGAGTTCCGCTTCAACGTCTGAGGATACCGGCAGCTGAATGCCGGCACATAGCCTGATCGAGCGTAAGATGAGGACTGCCGAAGAAGCCGGTCGGGAGAGTCCCCAATGGGACGCCGAAGGGGCAACATCCTCCAGAAACTCTCAGGCATGTGGACCGTCCGGACGAGGCAACGCTGAAGGAGTAGCTGACAGCGGGAGGGCAACGAGTTAAGGAACCCGAAATGCCCAACCCGAACGAAACCTTCTTATCGAGACATGTCGGCCCCGACGCCGGCGATATCGCCAAAATGCTCGAGGTGGTCGGAGCCGACTCGCTCGACGCCCTGATCGACGACACCGTTCCTGCTGCTATTCGCGACGAGCAACTCGATCTGCCATCGGCTTTGAGCGAACGGGAAGTCGTCGCCAGGCTCCGTCAGCTCGCAGACAAGAACGAAGTGGTCCCGTCCCTGATCGGCCTCGGGTATTACGACACGATCGTTCCCCCTGTGATCCAACGGAACGTGCTGGAAAACCCGGCGTGGTACACGTCGTACACCCCTTACCAGCCGGAGATCTCCCAGGGGCGCCTCGAGGCACTGCTCAATTTCCAGACCATGGTGTCCGACCTGACAGGGTTGGGCATCGCCAATTCCTCTCTCCTCGACGAGCCCACGGCCGCAGCCGAGGCAATGGCGATGTGTCGGCGCATCTCCGGTGACGACCGGGATGTGTTCTATGTGGACCCTGATTGTCACATTCCAACAATCGAAGTCGTCAGGACCCGGGCCCGTGCCGCCGGCATCGAGGTGAGGATGCTTCGCGACGATGCCGACCTGTCGGTGGCCTTTGGTGCGCTTCTCCAGTACCCGGGCTCGTCCGGTGCCGTTATCGACCACTCGGATCTCGTCGTCCGCCTTCACGACGTCGGAGCCACGGTCGCGGTGGCCACCGACCTTCTAGCGCTCACCCTTTTGCAACCGCCGGGGGAGTGGGGAGCGGACATAGCTGTGGGCTCGGCGCAGCGTTTCGGTGTCCCTCTCGGATACGGGGGCCCGCACGCCGGGTTCATCGCGACCGGGGAGGAGTATGTCCGTACTCTTCCCGGCCGGCTGGTTGGAGTTTCCAAGGACTCGGCGGGGAGGATGGCCTATCGCCTGGCCCTGCAGACGCGGGAGCAGCATATCCGGCGGGAGAAGGCGACCTCGAACGTCTGTACCGCCCAGGTGCTGCTTGCGGTGATGGCGGGCTTCTATGCGTCATGGCACGGGCCCGACGGACTTCGGGAGATCGCGAGCGAAGTTCACCGCCTCACCTCGGAATTCGCCGCCGCGGCTGCCTCAGCGGGGCTTGAAACCGTCAACGACCACTGGTTCGACACCGTGTCAGTGCGGCTGCCCGGTCGGGCTCGGGATATCCAGGCAGCAATGCTCGAGCGCGGATTCAATATCGGGCTCGTCGACGACGACACGGTCCGGGTGGCCTTCGACGAGACCTGTGACAACGCGACCGTGGCCGCTGTCATCGACGGGTTCGGCGCAGAGCTTCCCACAGGGCCCGTGCCCGACGGCCTGCCCGAAGGCCTTCGCCGCAACACCGATTACATGACCCACCCGGTGTTCAACGAGCACCACTCCGAACATGAGATGCTCCGTTACCTGCGGCGGCTGGCAGACCGGGATCTCGCCCTCGACCGATCAATGATCCCGCTCGGGTCCTGCACCATGAAGCTCAACGCCACATCGGAGATGGTTCCGATCACCTGGCCGGAGTTCTCGGGTATCCACCCGTATGCCCCCATGGCTCAGGCTTCCGGTTATCTCGAGCTTATCGCCGAATTGGAGTCCTACCTGGAGGAAGCCACCGGATACGACCGGGTTTCGATCCAACCGAACGCCGGATCGCAGGGTGAGCTGGCCGGCCTTCTCGCCATCGCCGCCTACCACCGTGAGCGTGGCGAGGGTGCCCGGAATGTCTGTCTCATCCCGGCCTCGGCACACGGGACCAACGCTGCCTCTGCAGTGATGGCTGGTATGCGGGTGGTGGTGGTCAAGACTGACGAGTCAGGCAACGTCGACCTGGGGGATCTCGAGGCGAAGGCGTCCGACCACGCTGAGACCCTGGCCTGTGCAATGGTGACCTACCCATCGACGCACGGCGTTTTCGAGGAAGGCATCAGGCGCCTGTGTGAGATCGTCCATGAGCACGGGGGGCAGGTATATGTCGACGGAGCAAACCTGAATGCTCTCGTGGGAATTGCCCGCCCGGCCACGTTTGGCGCCGACGTGAGCCATCTCAACTTGCACAAGACGTTTACGATCCCTCACGGCGGGGGAGGTCCCGGGGTCGGGCCGATCGGAGTCCGCAACCATCTTGCACCTTTCCTCCCCAACCACCCGCTCCGTGAGGAGGCGGGTCCAGCGACGGGAGTCGGCCCGATTTCGGGAGCCCCGTACGGTTCGGCCGGGATCCTCCCGATTCCCTATGCATACATGAGGTTGATGGGCTCCGACGGGCTGCGTCACGCCACGAGAGTGGCGATTCTCTCAGCCAACTATGTCGCTTCCAGGCTGGACGAGCACTATCCGGTGCTCTACAAGGGCGCAACCGGTCGGGTGGCGCATGAGTGCATCCTCGATTTGCGGCCAATGAACAAAGTCTCGGGTATCACGGCTGAAGACGTCGCCAAGCGTCTCGCCGACTACGGGTTCCATGCTCCGACCCTCTCTTTCCCGGTGCCGGGCACCCTGATGGTCGAGCCCACCGAGTCGGAGAGCCTGAAGGAGCTCGATCGTTTTTGTGAGGCGATGATCTCGATCAAGTCGGAGACAGACCGGATCCGGTCGGGGGAGTGGCCGGGAGACGACAATCCGCTGAAAAACGCCCCCCACGCCGCTGACGACCTCGTCGTCGAAGAGTGGTCCCATCCGTATTCGCGGCGCACCGCCGTCTATCCGGTCCCCGGTTCGGCCCTGGACAAGTATTGGCCGCCGGTCGGAAGAGTCGACGGGCCGGGCGGTGACCGGAACCTGATTTGTGCCTGTCCGCCGCTGGAGGAGTACGTCTGAACGCCCTTGACATTGTCTAGATCGGTGGGAAGGTAATACTCTGGGATCTATGCCGTTACGGGGGCGGCCGGCGAAGGGGTACGTCACGTTGAGATTCACAGGACAAATCAAGATCCCCGACCTGGATTCGCCAGGAGTGCCAGCCTCCGTTGTTCTCGACGGTAAACAGGTGGAACTGTTCGTTGAAGGAGAAAGCCTCGGTCGTTGGTCCCTGGTCGACGTCCGTGCCGAGAGGCTCATCTCGAGTGCCTTCTCGTTGAAACTCTCCGGTGAGGAGGTCACATTCATCGCCGATCAGCCCACGGAGTTCGCCTACGGCGGTGTCGATGAGATGGCAAACGTCTGGGCGAGACACCGGACGATGCGCCTGCCTCGCCGGATTATCGCCAACAGTATTTCCAGGAGAGGGACGAAGCCATCCCGCATCGCCGACCTGCGCGAGGCCATCGAGGAGACGTTGACCGGTGTCTCCCCCACTGCACTTGCCTATGGCCGGGCACCAGCACGCAAGGAAACCTCCGGCGTGGCCTCATTGCGTGACACAAGCACCGGGCGGAAGAGGGAAGAGGCTGATATCGATGGCGAGACCCCCGCGGAGGCCCGAGAACCAGCGGAAGGGAGGGCGACCGCCCCAGACCCCGAACCGGCGCCGGCTCCCCGCTCCCAAGTCGAACCAGCACCCGCGTCGGCCGATGTTCCTGCCGGGACGACCGAGCCCACGGGTGAAGACGAGCATGAGCGGCGTGACCCTGTGCCGGATTCGCCTGACACCCCGGATGTGGTCTTCGCCGAGCCTGATCCTGAATTCATGAGCGCCGCTCCGGAGACAGACTCAGTGTTCAAGGACAGCGTCCCCTGGGCGAAACGCGAGGAAGATGAGGCTGAGGAGGAGCCTGAGCCGGAGCATCAACCTTCGCCACCCGCGCCCGCGTCTGCCGAGGAGCCGTCCGCACCTCCAGCCGACCACTTCACGAAACCAGAACCGCCGCCGGCTGCCCCGCCGTCCCCTGAAGCCCCTGACGCGTCAGTTCCGTGGATTGCTCCGCAATCGCCGGATCCGATCAAACGCTCGGAACTGGCGGAACCGGCCCGCCCGGCCGCATCCGAGGAAGGTCCGCCCTCCGATGACCGTACCCACCTGGTCAACCTCGGCGCCTTCGAGGATCGGGGCGACCCGGGTGAGGCGGACAGTCGGCGGGAGAGCGAGCCCGCCCCGATTGAACCTGATACTGATGAGGCTATTGAGCCTGATACTGATGAGGCTGAGGTGCAACCACTGGCTCCAGCTTCTGCGCGGGGCGGGCTCGTGGGAGCGGTTCGCTCGGCGTTTGTCCGCAATCGTGTCGAGCACACCCACGAGTACGTCGAAGCACCGGGCGGTCTCGGCATCAAACGTCAGATCTGCGCCGAGTGTGGACATATATCAATTGGAGTCGAATAGGTCGTTGCCGGTACTGACCGTTAGTACCGTGTCGTTGTGAGTCGTGTTCGCAGTGTCGTGCTTTCAGGCGGGTCGGGTACCCGGCTCTGGCCGCTGTCCGTAGCAACAAGGCCAAAGCAGTTCCTCGACATATTCGGAGCGAGGAGCCTCTTCGAGGCCACCCTGGACAGGGCCGGGGCTCTTCCCGGGTCGGTGGGAGTGACGGTTGTCACCGGAAACAGCCACGCCGATCTGGTTCGTGCGGCATTGGCGAGTTCCGCCGGGGAACGGACCATGATCGCCGAACCGCAGCCGAAGAACACCGCACCTGCGATTGTCGCCGCCGCTCTGCTGGCAGATCCCGATGATGTGCTTGTGGTCCTTCCCTCAGACCACCTCATCGCCGATTCGGGTGCATTTGCCACTGCGACCACCACGGCTATCGCACTGGCTGAGTCGGGCGGAGTCGTCGCGTTCGGGTGTGTCCCTGATCGGCCAGAAGTCGGCTACGGATGGATAAGGCCGGGGGCTGGCCTCGACGGTGGCTTCGAGATTGCCGAGTTCGTGGAGAAGCCCAATCCTGCCCGGGCAAAACAGATGCTCGCGGGAGGTTATCTGTGGAATTCGGGGATGTTCGTCGCTACAGCGGCAACGATCCTCGCCGAGGTCGAGGGCACAACGCTGGCTCGAGCCGTGACACAAGCTGTCAACGAGCGACAAGGCGACGTTCTGTCGGAGGCTTTCGGAGATTCCCCCGCCATCTCCTTCGACCATATGGTCATGGAGAGGACGAAGAGGGGCGTGGTGGTCCCGCTTGACGCCGGCTGGAGTGATATCGGCTCGTGGCATGCGGTCTGGGAGGCGTCGGACAAGGATGGTGCAGGAAATGTGTTGACCGGTGAGGTAGCCACAATCGACGTCAGGAATTCGCTGGTAAGGGCGACGACCCGGAAAGTCGCCGTTGTTGGCCTCGATGACATCGTGGTAATCGAGACCGAGGACGGTGTGCTCGTGATTCCCCGGGACCGTGCCCAGGAGGTCCGCGAGGTCCAGGAGAGATTCGAAGTGATTGAACCGCGACCGTGAGACTGAACCATGTCGCGGTACTTGTCCTCCTTCTGGCAGCCGGTTGCACGGGCCGGCCACCTGCAGACGCTACCGGCGAAGAGATCTACCTACAGCTGTGTTCCAATTGCCATGGGGAAGACCTGGCCGGAGGCATCGGCCCGTCACTCGGCTCCGGGTCTTCTTCGGCAGACCAGCCGGACATGTTCCTCGAAGTGACGATCATGCAGGGCCGGGGCCGCATGCCTTCGTTCGGCACAACGCTCGACGACGAGCAGCTCGCCCGTTTGGTCGGCCACATCCGCGCGGTGCAGGGGAGATGAGCCCGCTCCCCGACGCAATCGAACTGCATCCGGTGCGGATCCCGATGCGTCACCGCTTCCGGCGTGTCGACCATCGTGAGGCGGTGCTGATAAGAGGGCCGTCCGGTTGGGGTGAGTTCTCACCATTTCCCGACTACCAACCGGAAGTGACGACGAGATGGCTGGCTGCGGCTCTCGAGGCCGCCTGTTCAATCCTGCCCGAGCCGGGGCGGAGCCGAATACCGTTCAATGTCACGATCCCCGTGGTCCCGCCAGAGGTGGCATCTGCACTCGTAGGTGAGTCAGGTGCGAAGACTGCCAAGGTCAAAGTCGGTGACCCCGGGGTTTCCCCACGCGCCGACGAGGAGAGGCTGGATGCTGTTGTCGAGGCCCTCGGAGCCGGGGGAAAGGTGCGGATCGACGTCAACGCAACCTGGTCTCTTGATGAGGCTACTGAGAGGCTGGAGCAGCTTTCTCGGTTTGAGTTCGAGTACGTGGAGCAGCCGGTCAGCACGGTTGAGGAGATGATCGAGCTCCGGAGACGGACCGGGGTGAGGCTGGCGGCCGACGAGCTGGTGCGGTTGAGCCCCGACCCGCTGCGCGTGGTGGAGTCCGGGGCCGCTGATGTCCTCGTGGTCAAGGTCCAGCCCATGGGGGGCGTTGCGAGAGTCCTCGATTTCGCGAGTAGGACCGGCCTCCCGACTGTGATCTCGTCTGCTCTGGAGACGTCGGTGGGTATGTACTCGGGGCTGCTAGCGGCTTCCCTTCTCACCGACCTTCCCTACGCGTGCGGGCTGGGGACCGTGTCGCTGCTGGAGGGTGACCCGACCCTTGATCCCCGGGTGGGCTTCGATGGGTTTATCGAGGTGAAGCGGGTCGAGCCCGATCCGGCGTTGTTAGAGAGGTGGCGGCCCGACCGGATCCGATCGGCAGAGATGCTGCGCAAGGTGCGCGCAGCGGCCAAAGTGCTGACGTGACCCATCCCAACCCGAGCAGTGCCCTGGCGTGGGTGATCGCCGATGAGCTGGCCGGCTGCGGCATGGACATGGCAGTGATTTCACCAGGATCTCGTTCGACGGCTCTGGTTCTCGCCATCGACGCCAACCCGGATTTCGAGACAGTCGTCCACATAGACGAGCGTTCGGCGGGATTTCGTGCTCTCGGAGATGCGGTAGCCGGGGAGAGCCCCGGGTTGGTTGTGACGACTTCCGGGAGCGCGGTGGCGAACCTGCTCCCGGCCGTAGTCGAAGCTGATAGGTCGGCGGTTCCGCTGATCCTGCTCACGGCCGACCGCCCGGCAGAGATGGTGCGGCGACGCACCAACCAGACAATGGACCAAGAAGCGGTCTTCTCCGGATTTCTCAGAGGCCGACACGAGCTCGGTCCTGCAATCGACAGAGACGGCGAGCCGGAGCGATGGCGGGAGGCGGTACACGAAGCGGTGGCTGCGGCGACCGGCAGCAAATCTACGCCGGGGCCCGTCCAGATCAACGTCGCCTTCGACGAGCCCACGGTCCCGGTGTCTGATGACGGGCGGTCGGTTGCGCTGCCTTTCGCCGCTGAGACTGTCCCGCGGAGTGGCCTCCGCTCATCGGACCAACCGGCTTCCAGAACCCTCCCCGTTCTCGAGCCGGGTAGTCGGACGATCGTGATTGCGGGCCGCGGAGACTACGACAGCTCCAGGCTGGTGGCGGTCTGCAAGACTGCAGGTATCCCGATTCTGGCCACAGCGCTGTCAGGCGGGCGCGGGACCGGGGCCGTCTCTTCTTATCACCATCTCCTGGTGAACGGGGTGCCGGGAGGCCTCGAACCCGATCTGTTGATCGTGGTGGGCCAGCCCGGGCCCAGCGATCGCATCGCGGCTCTGATGAGTACCGGTGCCCCGGTGGTCCACGTCGATCGCTGGGGCCTGTTCTCTGACGTCTCGGGCACGATGACTGAGGGTCTGCGCGCCGACCCGGTGGAGCTATTGGAACACCACGCTTCCGATCAGGAGCCGGGATGGTCGGAGATGTGGTCCGAGAGGGACAGTGTGGTGCGCAGAGCAACCGAAGGTGTCCTCTCGGCCACCGACCAGCCGACCGGCCCCGGGATCGCTCGGTCCCTGAATCACGTCGAATGGTCGGCACTTGCGGTGGCGTCATCGCTTCCCGTTCGCGATGTCGACGCCCACCTGACCCGGCCCGGTTGGGTGCACTCCAATCGCGGTGTCTCCGGAATCGATGGGTTCTCGTCGACGGCGCTCGGCATCGCGAGTCGTCGGCAAGGAACGATCGCACTGACCGGTGATCTCGCCTTCCTCCACGACTCCAACGCGTTCCTCACGGATCGAACGCCACCGCTCGTCTTTGTGGTTGTCGACAATGGCGGCGGGGGATTGTTCGACCTGTTGCCCCAGGCGGAGTTCGCCCCTGACTTCGACAGGCTCTTCGTCACGCCACCGGGCCGCGACCTGTCGCTTCTGGCGGAATTTCACGGTCTCGGGTTCACCGCTGTTGATTCGATGGCGGCACTGGCTCCCGAATTGAGTCGGGCGGTTCAGGCTGAGGGGGTGACGGTTGTGAAGGTCGCAGTCGACCGGAAGGCTGATGTCGCCATGCGCCGCTCGCTCGATGACGCAGCCCGCGACGCGCTAGTCTGAGAGGCCGAGCGCGTCGAGCATCGGCTTCAACTTCCAGACCGTCTCTTCCAGCTCGTCGTCGGGTTTCGAGCCGGAGACGATTCCGGCGCCGCTGTGAAGCACCGCTGTCGTGTCGTCGAGCAGCCCGCAGCGAAGTGCAACCGCGAATTCCGAATTGCCCTCGAGGTCAAACCATCCGACCGGGCCCGAATACCGCCCCCGCGAGGTTTCCTCCATGTCGCTGATGATGGCAAGGGCTACCGCTGTGGGCGTTCCGGCAACTGCTGCGGTCGGGTGCAAGTGAGGAAGGATGTCAGCGAAGTCGAAGCCATCCGGGGTCGTTCCCTCAAAGCGCGTCCCGAGGTGGCGGATATCTCCCGCCTCGACGATGCTGGGCTCCGTCCTGGTGAATTCCAGACCCGCAGCGGAGAAGGCTTGCTCTACCGAGTCTGCTGCCAACCGGTGCTCGAATGCGTTCTTCAGAGTCTGCAGGTCGGGACGTTGATCGGTCGCCGACCCAGCCAGAGGCATCGACTCTATGCGCCCGCCTCCGGTGCGCAGCAACAACTCCGGGCTGGCTCCCACCAAGCCTTCCAAGGCGTAGACGTGACTCCCTGGTTGGGTGCCGATCAGATGTGACGCAACGGCAAACGGGTCCAGCTCCCCGCTGAATGACGCCCTGATCCGTCTGGAGAGAACCACCTTCTCCACCCGGCCCCGCTCGATCTCCACCAGGGCCTCCCGGACCATCTTCGGCCATCGTTCGGCGTCGTCTTCGTCGATCACACCTGGTGGCGCGATCGCCGTCGGCCGTTCGAACTCCCGGTCCACGCGCTCAGGAATGACGATTACCGAACCATCCTCGTCGGGGTCGAATGTGAAGGAGGCAAACGCGAGCTCAGCCCCGATGTCCTCGAGCATCTCGAGGGCGCGCCGGTAACGGGCAGGCCCGATGCCGGGATCGAAGACACGCCGGTTGCCCAGTCCGGCCAGAGTCAGGCCGGGTCGGGACCAGAGGGCGTTGTAATCAGTTGTCGGGATGGTGTGCTGATTCTCCACTGCTGACCTACAAGGGTAGAACCCCGTCGGGAAACGATATGCCTGCGACTGTTTTACTCAATCTGACGAACTGTGAGGCATCGCCAGTGACCATTGCCCGCAACGATCCGGGTCCTCCAGCACCGCTGTGTAAGAGGCGCGCCTGTCGGGCAACGGCATGGGCCGGGTCGATGATGGTGATCTCCAGCCCCACGGCAGCCCTGATCGCATCGACGAGGAAAGTGAAGTGGGTACATCCGAGAACCAGAGTGTCGACTCCGTCACGGAGAAGGGGAGCGGTGTGTGCCCTGATCTGATCAACGACGTCCTCTCCATCGATACGGCCCGATTCAACGAGGGTCACCCACTCGGGAGCAGCCCTTGCCGATACCTCGATGCCCTCGGCGTACTGGTCGAGCAAGCTCTCGAACAACTTGCCCTGGAACGTGGCAGCCGTGGCCATAACGCCTACTTTTCCGGTCTGGCTGGCTGCGGCAGCGGGCTTGATCGCTGGTTCCATCCCGACGAAGCTTGTCTTCGGAAACTCCTCCCGCAGTGACGTCAATGCCGCGGCCGAGGCAGTGTTGCAGGCGAGCACCACTGTCGTGGCGCCGGCATCGATCAGGGTCCGGATGTGGCGGTGGGTCAGCGCCTGGACCTCCGCCAGTGACCTCGTCCCGTACGGAGCATTTGCCCGGTCTGCTGCATAGATGATTTCGTCGTCCACGAAGTCCGGAATCATCTCCCTGAGCACACCGAGGCCGCCTATTCCCGAGTCGAACACCCCGATCATCGCCACCATCTCAGCAGGAGCCATCGTCGATCACTGGTACCGTCCCCGACTTCTCGTGCTGAAAGGGAAGCAATGCGAATCGACGGATCGGTGGCAATCATCACCGGAGGCGCATCGGGTCTGGGGCTCGGTGCGGCAAGGACGCTCGTGGGTGCCGGGGCCAGGGCGGTACTCGTGGATATCAATGAGGCAAAAGGAGCGGAGGCAGTCGACGCGCTCGGAGACAAAACGAGGTTTCTTCCCTGCGACGTATCCAACCCCGATGACGTTGCCGCTGCTGTGGCCGGGGCACAGGAGGCGTTCGGGAAGCTCGACATCCTCGTCAACGCTGCAGGGATAGCACCGGCGCAACGTGTGGTCTCGCGCGACGGTGGCCTGCATGACCTCGAGGTGTTTCGCCAGACAGTCGGCATCAACCTGATCGGGATGTTCGACATGATCCGGAACGTTGCCGGTGCCATGGCAAGCAACGAGCCATCAACGGAGGGGGAGCGGGGCGTCATCGTCAACGTCGCATCGATCGCCGCCTTCGATGGCCAGATCGGCCAGGCTGCCTACTCGGCCTCGAAGGGTGGCATTGTCGGGATGACCCTTCCGCTGGCGAGAGACCTGGCCAGCATCGGAGTTCGTGTGATGACCATTGCTCCCGGCATCATGGACACCCCCCTACTTGCTGGAGCCCCTCAGGAGCTCAAGGACTCTCTTGCCAACCTCGCGGCCTTCCCGAAGCGTCTCGGCACGGCTGACGATTTTGCGAAGCTGGTGGTGGCAATAGTGGAGAACACGTTGCTCAACGGCGAAGTGATCCGCCTCGACGCCGCCGCCAGAATGCCAGCCAAGTGAGCCCGGCGAAATATCCCGTTCCTAAGGCGTGGCGTATCAATAGTGATACCCAGGACGACCAGTACGGACCTGACAGGAGGCTCGGCTGAACTGTCCGCCCCAGCTATCAAATGTGAGTCGCACAGCCTTAGGAACGCGTTCTTCCGCCCGCAAGGAGCTCTACCTCCAATTTCTCTCGCCTGTGGAGGACTCCTAGGCCAGGCCTTCGATGCTTTGGGGGTTCTCGAGGCTGGTGAGGTCGCCGGGGTCCTGGCCTAGGGCTACTGCCTTGACCACTCTTCGCATGATCTTCGCCGACCTGGTCCGCGGCAGGTCGTCCACCCATTTGATGCTCGAAGGCCGGAACGCCTTACCCATGGTCGCCGCCACCGCTTCGGAGATCTCGGCTGTCAACTCATCGCTGACTTCTGTGCCCGGTGCAGGGACGAGAAATAGGCCGATCGTCTCCCCCTTCACCTCGTCGGGGATACCGATGGCGGCCGCCATCATCACCTCGTCACGCGCTACGGCGACCGATTCGATCTCGGCCGGGCCAATTCGCTTGCCGGCGATGTTCAGGGTGTCGTCGGAACGCCCATGGAGATACCAGAAACCGTCTTCGTCGACCTCAGCCCAGTCGCCGTGGACCCACGTGTCTTCGAATCGAGACCAGTAGGTTTCCAGGTATCGCTCCGGCTCCTTCCAGAATCCGCGGGTCATCCCCGGCCATGAGCCGCGGATCACGAGTTCGCCTACTTCACCTCGAACCGGATTCCCATCCCGGTCGTAGACATCGGCGTCAACCCCGAGCGACGGTGCGCCCAAGGAGGTGGGCTTGATCCCCTGCAGGATGTTGCAGGAGAGAATGCACGCCCCGATCTCTGTTCCACCGGAGAGGTTGACGATCGGCCGTTTCGACTCGCCAATCTCTTCGAAAAGCCACCGCCACGGTTCGGGGTTCCATGGCTCTCCGGTAGATCCGAACGTACGGAGCCGCGACAGGTCATATTTGCGTGCCAGCGCGGAGCCGTGCGGTTGCAGGGCCCGCACCAATGTGGGGGATAGGCCGAGGATTGTTATGCCCAGATTGTCCACCACCTGCCAGAGGCGGTCTGGACCCGGATGGTCAGGGGCGCCATCGTAGGTGGCGATGGCCGCACCATTGGCGAGACCGGCGACGACCATCCACGGCCCCATGATCCAGCCCATATCGGTCGACCACATGAGAACGTCGCCGCGGGTGATCTCGAGTTGGAACGCCCCTTCTTCGGCAAGCTTGACGGTCAGTCCGCCGTGGACATGGACAGCTCCCTTGGGTCGCCCCGTCGTTCCGGAGGTGTAGGCGAGGAGGACTGGATCCTCGGCGTAGGTCCGCGCGGGGGATTGCGGGGTGGCGCTCGCCAGCGACTCGTGCCACCACCAGTCACGGCCTTCTTCCATCGGGGTGTCGTCGCGCGCGACGTAGTCCACTACCAGCACCGTCTCAACACCGCCGGTGTTTGCGATGCCGCGGTCGGCCACCTCTTTCATCCTGACCAGAGTCCCCCTTCGCTGATAGCCGTTGGCACAGATGAGGGCTTTCGGTTTCGGGTCTTCGAGACGCGTCGCAACTGCCTCGGCCCCGTATCCGGAGAACACCGGTATGAACATTGCGCCGATGCGTGCCACGGCGAGCAGGGCGACCACGGCTTCCTCGCTCATCGGGAGGTAGACCGCGACGGCGTCGCCTTTCCCGACACCAAAACCGGTCAGGGCTCCCGCCAGTAACTCGACAGACTGGTGGAGCTGTCCATAGGAGAGCTCTCTGATCTCACCCGACTCCTTCTCGGAACGGAGAGCGAGGACATCGGGGTCGTCGAGCCATCGATCGACGCAGGCGACGCTCAGGTTGAACCCACCGTCCTTGAACCATGTTGCCCAGGGGTGTCCCCGAGATGTGTCCCTGACCGTCTTGTAAGGCGGGTCAAACGGCAGACCGAGGAAATCGACAACCGCAGCCCAGAACCATTCGGGTTCTTCTGTCGATCGGTTAACGAGATCAGCGTACGTCTCGATCTCATGCTGTCCCATGAACCGGGCCGTGTTGCTCCCGGCGATCCGGTCGGGGCCCGCGGTCCAAACGACTTCGTAATCCAAGTTGATCCTTCCGACCTTGCCTTCTTGACTCAGGCTAACGCTCCGCCAGGTTGGGGTCAGGTGCGGCACTTGTATTGTTCGTCCGATGAATGCCACCAACCAGGAGCCCGAAGGCTCTCAGTCCGGGACACCTCCGAGCGACATCCACGACGATCGGCTCTTTCGACGCCGTGTGCTGACAGTTGTCGTCATCCTGCTCGCCGTCGGTGCCGGCATGTGGTTCGTCGACAAGATTGCCGATCTGCTTTTCATGGTGTTCGTTGCCCTGTTCGTTGCGGTGGCGATGGAGCCTCCGGTGCACACCCTCGCCAAAAGGGGATGGTCTCGGGGGGCGGCCACCGGACTGGTCTTCCTTACCGCCACGGTTATCGCTGTGATCTTTGTCATCTCCCTCGTGCCGATCCTCGTCAGTCAGGTGGGCCAGCTGATCGAGGAGTTCCCGCGGTACATCGAGTCGGTGAGCCGACTGCTGGAAGATTGGTTCGGCCTCGAGTTCTCCGAGAGCGAGATCACCGACCAGTCCCGGGCCGCTCAGGATTGGCTGTCCGAGAATGTTGGCAGTCTGCTCGGCGGAGTGGTGGGTTTCGGCTCGACGGTGTTCGGGTTCGTCTTCTTCGTCATCACCGTCGCGCTCTTCTCGTTCTACATGGTGGCCGAGTTACCAAAACTGCAACAGACCGTTTTGTCGGTCTTGACCCCGGAGCGACAAAGGCGGGCGCTCGCCATCTGGGACACTGCTGTGGAGAAGATGGGGGGCTATATCTACTCACGATTGATTCTGGCTGCACTCGGGGGAACGATCTCGGCGATCTTCCTCACAGCTCTCAAAATCCCGTTCAGTGTCCCTCTCGGAATCTGGATCGGTGTGCTCAGCCAGTTCATCCCGGTGGTCGGCACATACCTCGCCGCTATCCTGCCTTCGGTAGTCGCCCTGTCGGTGAGCGGGACGACCGCATTGTGGGTTGTGGTCTTCTTTGTCATCTATCAGCAGATCGAGAATTTCTTGATCTCGCCGAAGATCACCGAGCGGACAATGTCGCTACACCCTGCGGTCTCGGTGGCAGCAATCATCGTCGGCGGGTCGATATTGGGGCCGATCGGGATAATTCTTGCATTACCCTTTACCGCCATCGTCCAGGCATTGATTTCGACCAGCATTCATAGGCACGAAGTGGTGTTTCCGGCCCGTGAAGATGTCGCGTCAGATTGACAGCTTGCCGATCAGACCGTTTGTTATTACGCCGCGATCGTTTTACCTTTGTCAGTTACCGGGATATATTCCCGGCGGCCCTTCTTTCGTTATGTTTGAAGGTCCGAGGTGACGAGCTCCGGTTCCGATCCTTGAAGGAAGCCAAAAAGGGAGGAAGAAAATAGTGCGATCCCTGCGCACAAAGCGCGCCATTCGATGGATGTCGCTCCTTGCCGTATTCGCTCTCGTAGCTGCAGCCTGTGGTGATGCAGAACCAGCCGAGACGACCGCGGACACGGAGACAACGACAACTGCCGAAGCGCCAGACACAACCACCACCACGGCACCGGCGCCTGTGGAAGGTGAGTGCCCGGATGCATTCTGTGTGAAGTACAACATTCACCCTGATGCAACATGGGCCGATGGAACGCCCGTAACCGCGACTGACTTCGCGTTTACGTTCGACACCATCATGAACGATCAGCTGGACATCACCAGCCGTGAGGGTTACAACAAGATGACGGGTCACGAGGTCGTCGACGACAAGACTTTCCTCGCTATCTTCGGTGAGTTGTATGCCCCTTGGCAGACGTTGTTCGGTGCAATCTTGCCAGCCCACGAGATGGAGGGAAAGCCCTTCAACTCGTACTGGGATGACATCATCACCCTCGGATCCGGACCGTTCGTAATGACGGAATGGACTCCGACGGAGCGCATCGTTCTGGAACGGAATGAAAACTATTGGGCATCCGAAGAGCGCGCCTCAGGCGCACCTCTCGGTGACGTCCAGACCATCAACATCGTCTTCCTCGAAGACTCTCAGACGCAAGTCCAGGCCCTCAGGGGTCAGGAGATCGACATGTTCTACCCGCAGCCTCAGGTTTCGCTGGTCGAAGAAGTCGACGCGATCGAGGGTGTCGAATGGGAAGCCGGTCTTGGACCGGTCTGGGAGCACGTCGACTTCAACCACAGCGATCCACTTCTCTCACAGAAGTTCATTCGCCAGGCCATCGCCACCGGTATCGACCGTGACGCGATTGTCGAAGCCGTCGTTCGCCCGATCGCAGCCGATGCAGTGCCACTCGGTAACACCGTTTGGTTGAACACGAGCTCGAACTACGAAGACCACTTCAGCCAGTACGCCTACGACCCGGTAGCCGCCGAGGCCTACCTCACGGACAACGGGTGCACGCCTGGTTCTGATGGGATCTACGAGTGTGACGGACAGCGTCTCTCCTTCGACTGGGCCACAACGGCCGGTAACGAAGGACGCGAGCTGACCTTTGCCCTTGCCCAGGCGAACCTCGCTGAGATCGGCATCGAGGTCAATGCGGCCTTCGGTCCCGCTGCTGAGGTTTTCGCTGACGAGTTCCTCTTCGGTGACGCCGAGCAGTGGCAGATGTTCAACTTCGCATGGGTCGGTTCGCCCGATCCATCTTCGGGGAACACGATCTACTACTGCGAAGGCAATGCGCCGAGCGGGTTCGGTGACATCAATGTCACCCGTTACTGCAACGATGAGATGGAAGCGCTGGTTCGTGCAACGGACTCGGAGGTCGACCCGGCTGCCCGTGCCGCCCTGTACAACCAGGCTGACGCTCTCTACCTCGAGGACGTAGCGACCATTCCGCTTTACCAGAAGCCGACGTTCTTCGCCTGGAATTCAGCAATTTCAGGCCCCAAGGACAACGCCACTCAGGTGGGACCCTTCTGGAACATCGGAGCGTGGACGGGCCAAGACCTGATCACGTATGGTGCTGACCAAGAGCCCGAGTCGATGAACACATTCGAGCCCGACGGCAACCTGTTTGCCGCCGGTCTGATCGCGACGGCGGTCTTGGAGGGTGCTTACACCATCACTCCTGACTTCCGGTACGTGGAACAGCTCATCACAAGCGCAGAGCCGATCGTTCCCGCAGGGGGCTGATCGACGAAGCGATAACCGATTGACGAAGAGGGGGTTGCCTTTGGGTGGCCCCCTCTTCGATCCCGAAACCGGATCGCCTGCGAGATGCAGGCTCGCCGGGTAGAATGACAAAGGCTTCCCAGTAGGACGAGAGGCAAATGGGCACATTCATTGCGCGGAGATTGCTGTACAGCATCCCGGTTTTGGTCGCTGCGACCATGCTGGTCTTCTTCGGTATGACCGCGGTCACCGATCCCCTTTCCCAGATCAGGCTCATACCCAACGTAAGCCAGGACACGATCGACAACATCGTCGAGCGCAAGCACCTCGACGAGCCGGTGATAGTGCAGTACGGATTCTGGGTCAAAGATGTTTTCGTCAACCAGTTTGGCAACACCGCACTCGGCGACAAGCCGATCTGGCCCGACCTCTCCCGCGCCATCGGCAACACCATGCAGCTCGTGTTTATCTCCGAACTCATCGCCGTTGTCCTTGCCGTGGTTCTCGGCGTCTTCTCCGCCAAGAAGCAATACAGCTTCTTCGACTACGCCACCACGACCATCAGCTTCTTCGGTTTTTCCGTTCCCATTTTCTGGTTCGCATTGATCCTGCAGGCGCTCGCCACTACCTTCTTCCTGAAGACGGGTATCCGCCTCTTCTACACGTTCGGGCAGACTTCCTTTGCACCCGAGAACCCATTTATCGACAGAATCCAGCACATGGTCCTTCCGGTGGTGACATTGTCTTATGTGTCGATCGCGACCTACTCCCGTTACCAGCGGGCCTCGATGCTCGAGGTGCTGCACTCCGACTACGTGCGCACCGCACGGGCCAAAGGTGTAAAGGAACGCGTGGTGACCATGAAACACGCATTACGCAACGCCCTTATCCCCGTAGTCACAATTGCCGCCCTCAGCTTCGGTGCGGTACTCGGGGGGGCGGTGATCACCGAGACGATCTTCGCCTGGCCGGGGATGGGCAAGCTGTTCATCGACGCTTTGAACCGGGGAGAGGTGTTCACCCTGATGGCCTGGTTGATGATCACCGCGGTCGCGGTTATCGTCGCCAACCTCGTGGCAGACATCATCTACGGCTGGCTCGACCCGAGGATCCGATATGACTGACCAGAAAACACCCCAGCACGAAGCACTGGAGGAAGCGCAGACAAAGCTCGCCATGGACTCGGTGCACCTCGAGGGCCTCGAGATCGAGTCCCTCACCCAATGGCAGCTGGCCCGGCGCAAGTTCTTCCAGCACAAGCTGGCGATGACCTCGCTGGTGATTCTGATCCTGGTTTTCACCGCCGCACTGCTCGCCGACTTCATCGCCCCGTACGGTTTTGCGGAGCCCGACGTGCCCAACCGTTCTCTGGGGCCGACCCTCGAGGCTCAGCACTACTTCGGCACCGACAAAATCGGCCGCGACTACTTCAGCAGGACCCTCTACGGGACCAGGACCTCGGTCTACGTGGCATTCATCGTCGCCGGGCTGTCGACCGCCATCGGCGCGGTGATCGGCGGGATCGCCGGCTATTACGGCGGCACCATCGACAACCTCCTGATGCGGATGACCGACCTGTTCCTCACCGTGCCCTTCCTGGCCATCCTTCTCGTCCTCTCCGCCTTCCTGGGTGCCGGAAGCCCGGTACGCGTGGCGATCATTCTCGGACTCCTCTTCTGGACGGGCCTCGCCCGAATAGTGCGCGGTGAGTTCTTGAGTTTGCGGGAGAAGGAGTTCGTCGAAGCAGCGAAGGTTCTCGGCGCATCCGACAAACGGATAATCTTCCGCCACATCCTGCCCAACACGATGGGCCCCATCATCGTGAATGCAACGCTCACAGTCGCCGCGGCTATCCTTGTCGAAGCAGCTCTGAGCTTCCTCGGGTTCGGCGTGCAACCCCCCTTCCCCGCCCTCGGAGTCCTCATCGCAGAGGGCCAGGATTCCTTGACGACATTGTGGTGGCTGGCCACCTTCCCCGGCCTGACGATCGTGTTGATTGCCTTGTGTATCAACTTCATCGGTGACGGCCTCAGAGACGCATTCGACCCCAAGCAACGCGTCGCGTGACAGAACCGGTTCTCTCGATACGCGACCTGGTCGTGGAGTTCGACACGACCGACGGGGTGGTCCACGCTGTCGACGGGGTCAGCTATGACGTGTTCCCCGGTGAGACACTCGGAGTTGTTGGCGAGTCGGGCTCCGGGAAAAGCGTCACCGTCATGGCCTCGCTGGGGCTCATTCAAATACCCCCGGGCCGGATCGTCCGCGGGGAAGTTCTGTACCGCGGCCGCAACATCATCGGCCTGCCTGTCGAAGAGCTCCGCAAGATCCGGAACAAGGAGATCGCAATGATCTTCCAGGATCCGATGACGTCTCTCAACCCCGTGTTCAAGGTGGGTCACCAGATCGCAGAGGCGCTGCTCGTCCACGATGAGGATCTATCGGACGAAGACGCCAAGACGAGGACAATTGACCTGCTCGAGATGGTAGGTGTGCCCAACCCCGCCCGTCGTTACGACCAGTTTCCTCACGAGTACTCAGGCGGGATGAGACAGCGGGCGATGATTGCCATGGCGATGGCCAATCAACCATCGGTCCTCATCGCCGATGAGCCAACCACGGCCCTCGACGTCACGATCCAGGCCCAGGTGCTGGAGGTCATGAAGGTGGCAGCGCAGGAGACCGGCGCCGGCACGGTGTTGATCACCCACGACCTCGGAGTTGTCGCCGAGATGGCGGATCGGGTGGCCGTGATGTACGCCGGGCGGGTTGTCGAGACAGGTACCGTCGACGAGATATTTCATAGCCCGCGACACCCGTACACCCTTGGTCTGATGATGAGCCTCCCCCGGGTGACCGGCGACATGGAGAAACTGCTCCCGATCCCGGGCAACCCTCCTTCGGTGATCAACCTGCCTCCAGGATGTGCATTCCACCCGCGCTGTCGGATGTCGGAAGGACGCGAGTTGTGCCGAACGCAGGTGCCCGAGATCGTCCAATCCGGCCAGGGTCACGGCAGTGCCTGCCACTTCCCCGATGAGGTGGCGCTCGAGGCCGAGCGGGAGGCGGCTGTGACCGGTCTCGAGGTCTAGGGAAATGGTCGTCGAAGAGAACCTTTCAAGCGGGACCGACAGCACTGCCTCCGACGGGGCCGTCCTCAGTGTGCGGGACCTCAAGATGCACTTCCCGATAAAAGAGGGTTTGCGTCGGAAGACGGTTGGCCACGTTTACGCGGTCGACGGCGTGTCGTTTGATGTCGGGCAGGCCGAAACCCTGGGCCTGGTCGGCGAGTCGGGGTGCGGGAAGTCGACTACGGCGCGAGCGATCATTCGACTGCTCGACCCGACCGACGGAGTCGTTAACTTTCAGGGGACGGACATCACCAAGCTCAGCCGGAAGGAGATGCGCCCCATCCGCAGGGATATGCAGATCGTATTCCAGGACCCCTACGCCTCCTTGAACCCTCGAATGACGGTTCGTGAGATCGTCGCCGAACCACTCCGGATCCACGGCATGTACCAAGACGGTGGTGCCGACCGGGTCGCCGAACTGCTGCGCACGGTCCAGCTGTCTCCGGAGCACGGGAATCGCTTCCCCCATGAGTTCTCCGGTGGCCAACGCCAGCGTATCGGCGTCGCCCGTGCTCTCGCCCTGAACCCGCGGATGCTCCTGCTCGACGAGCCGGTGTCCGCTCTCGACGTCTCGATCCAGGCTCAGGTCATCAACCTCCTCGAAGAGATCCAGGGTGAGCTCGAGTTGTCCTATCTGTTCATCGCTCACGATCTCTCGGTCGTCCGTCACATCTCCCACCGGGTCGCGGTCATGTACCTCGGCCATATCGTCGAGATCGGCACCCGCGAGGAGATCTTCCAGAACCCGACGCATCCATACACTCAGGCACTGCTCTCGGCCGTTCCCATCCCCGACCCCCGGGTACGCAACAAGCGAGATCGGATCGTTCTCGCGGGAGACGTGCCCAACCCTGCCAACCCACCTTCGGGCTGTGTGTTCAGGACGCGGTGCTGGAAAGCCCAGGACATCTGCGCCGAAGAGGAGCCACCGTTGATCGAGCAATTCGGCCATCTCAGCGCCTGCCACTTCGCAACGCCGGTCGATGTCATCTCCAAAGCCAAGGCCTGACTCTCACCCACCTCACCCTCGGTGTTCAACTGCTCGAAATGATCTAGCGGGTGGTGACATATACCTGGGCAACTCCGTAGGACGAGAGGCAGGTGTATGGGAACTTTTATCGCTCGACGGCTGCTCTACAGCGTCCCCGTTCTGATTGCGGCGACCATGCTGGTCTTTTTCGGTATGTCCGCAGTCACCGACCCGATATCCCAGATCAGGCTCACTCCCAACGTGAGTCAGACAACGATCCAGAACATCATCGATCGCAAGCACCTCGATGACCCGGTCATCGTTCAGTACGGCTTCTGGCTGAAAGATGTCGTCTTCGACCGGTTCGGCAACACAGCACTCGGCGACCAGCCGATCTGGCCCGACCTGTCCCGGGCGATCGGTAACACCCTGCAGCTGGTAGCCGTCTCACAGCTGATTGCCGTGGTGCTTGCAGTGTTCCTCGGGGTCTTCTCGGCGAAAAAGCAGTACAGCTTCTTCGACTACGCCACGACCACGATCAGCTTCTTCGGGTTCTCGGTGCCGATCTTCTGGTTTGCCCTGATCCTGCAGGCCCTGGCGACTGCGTTCTTTCTGCAGACGGGCATCCGGCTGGTTTACACGTTCGGTATCTCCTCCTTTGACCCGGCGAACCCTTTCCTTGATCGCATCCAGCACATGATCCTGCCCATCGTCACTCTCTCCTACGTGTCGATTGCCACATTCTCGAGATTCCAGAGGGCGTCGATGCTCGAAGTGCTCCATTCCGACTACATTCGCACTGCCCGCGCCAAGGGGCTGAAGGAGCGAACTGTCACCTTCAAACACGGGCTGCGCAACGCCCTGATCCCGGTGGTGACGGTTGCCGCCCTCAACTTCGGCGCTGTGCTCGGCGGGGCGGTGATCACCGAGACCATTTTCGCCTGGCCGGGTATGGGCAAGATGTTCATCGATGCCCTCAACCGCGGCGAGGTGTACACCCTGATGGCCTGGCTGATGGTGACCGCGGTAGCGGTGATCTTCTTCAACATGGTCGCCGATATCATCTACGGCTGGCTCGACCCCAGGATCCGCTTGGGCTGAGACAAAGCCGACTCTCGCCCTGAACATCGCCATCGTTGCTGGCCAGGGCACCAGTCAGGATCTGGCTGTTCTGTGGACTGTTAGAGCTGCAAGCCAGACCAAAGCTACCCTCCGCACATGTCAGGTCCTCTCCATGGTGTATCGGTGGTCGAGCTCGCCGGGTTGGGCCCGGCACCGTTCTGCGGGATGGTTCTGGCCGACCTCGGGGCCGAAGTGATCCGGGTGGATCGGCAAGGGGATAACACGATGTCGTTCCTCCCCGGGCCGGAGCACGACGTGCACAGCCGGGGGAAGAGGTCGATAGCGATCGACCTCAAGAGCGAGGTCGGGGTCGAGGTGGTGCTCCGTCTGGTCCGTCGCTCCGACATCCTCATCGAGGGCTACCGTCCCGGTGTCACCGAGCGGCTTGGGCTGGGGCCGGGGCGCTGCCTGGCCGAGAACCCTGCTCTGGTCTACGGGCGGATGACAGGATGGGGCCAGGAGGGACCTTACGCCACGACGGCAGGCCATGACATCGACTACATCGCCGTATCCGGCGTCCTTCACGCTATCGGCACGCAAGAGGCTCCCATCGTCCCTTTGAACCTCCTGGGGGACTTTGGCGGGGGTGGCATGCTCCTCGTGGTCGGAGTCCTCGCTGCCCTCTTCGCCGCCCGGAGCGGTGGTGTGGGCCAGGTTGTCGACGCCGCCATGGTCGACGGATCGGCGGTGCTGGCTTCGTCGATTCACGGGATGCTCGACGCCGGACTGTGGGACGATCGCAGGGAGTCCAACTTCCTCGATGGAGGCGCACCCTTCTATGCCGTCTACGCCACCAGTGACGGCCGTCATATGGCGGTGGGAGCGCTGGAGCCGCAGTTCTTCGCCAGCCTGGTCGACCACCTCGGGGTCGATGTGCCCCCGCAACTGGATCGGGAGGGCTGGCCGGAGATGAGGGCGACTTTCGGGCGCGCCTTCGCCACCAGGACCCAGCAGGAGTGGTCTGAGGCATTCGCCGGTTCGGACGCGTGCGTCTTCCCGGTGCGGTCGCTCACCGAGGCCCGGCTCGACCCCCATCTTCAATCGAGAGAGACCTTTATCGATGTCGGTGGCGTTACCCAGCCGGCCCCGGCCCCACGCTTTTCGGCGACACCGACCGGCCCACCAAAGCCACCGGTGGAGCGAGGCTCCGACACCGACGACGTTCTCGAGGCGCTCGGGTATAGCGAGGGTGAAATCATTAAGCTTCGGGGTGACGGAGTTGTCGGCTGACCACGGAGGAGATATGAACCAGGAAGCGGTGCTCGCAGAGCGCGCCGAGATCGACGCGGTCGTGGAAGGCAAGACAATTGTCGACTACTTCAACCGAAATGCCGATCGGCATGGCGACAAACCCGCTATCCACTGGAAAGACAACGGCGTCTTCCAGGATCTGACCTGGTCTCAGTACCGCTCGGTGGTTCACCAGGCCGCGGCAGGTCTCGCCTCCCTTGGCGTCGCCAGCGGCCAGTTCGTGGCAATCATGGCCGGCAATCGGCCCGAACACGTGATAGCTGATTACGGCGTGGTCCACTCCGGTGGCACCCCGGTCACGATCTACTCGACTCTCGCCGCGAACCAAATCCAGTACATCGCCGACAACTGCCAGGCAACCGTGGCGATTTTGGAGAACCTGGAGTTCATGAAGCGCTGGGAGGAGATCCGCTCCGAGTTGCCGAATCTTCGCTACGTGGTCCTGATGGAGGGTGCGGAGAACTACGACACGGCTGATTGGGTGCTGTCGTGGGACGAGTTGCTGGCGAGAGGCACCCACCGGCTTCAAGAAGACCCGGAGATAGTGAACCGGGCGATCGATTCGATCACGCCCGACACGTTGGCCACCCTCATCTATACCTCGGGCACCACCGGCACACCCAAAGGCGTGATGATCAGCCAGCGCAACGTGGTGTGGACAGTCGAGTGCCTCAGGCGTGGCGCCAGCCTGAAACTTGGTGCCCGGATGGTCTCATACCTCCCCCTGGCCCACATTGCCGAACGGCTCGCAACCCACTACCTGGGCACCTATCTCGCCGGGGAAGTCTGGTTCTGTCCCAACATTGCCGGAGTCCTCGACTACGTCCTCGAGGCCCGTCCCACATTATTCGTGGCTGTGCCAAGGGTTTATGAGAAGTTCCACTCCAGGCTCATGGCCCGCTTCGAGGACGCTTCGGGGGTCAAGGGCTTTCTGCTCAACAAAGCGCTGGAGACGAACGCCGCCCGCGTCGAAGCCGAGGAGCATGGCGGTTCCGGAGGCTTCCTCGCCGGCGTGCTCGACAAGATCGCGCTGTCCAAGGTACGTGAAGGGCTGGGAATGGATCAGGTGGAAATCGCCATCACCGCTGCGGCGCCGATCAACCCCGATCTCATCCGCTTCTTCAACACGATCGGAATACCTCTTTTCGAGCTCTACGGGATGTCGGAGACGACCGGTCCGGCGACGAGCAACGTCCCCGGTGCGGCAAAGGTCGGATCGGTCGGCAAAGCGCTCCCCGGTGTTGCGGTGAAGCTCGATGAGGATGGCGAAGTGTTGATGAGCGGCGGCGTGATCACCGCCGGCTATTACAAACTGCCGGAAGAGAGCGCCGAGAGCTTCGATTCCGATGGGTGGCTGCATAGCGGCGACCTGGGGCGGATCGATGACGATGGTTTCCTTTGGATCGTCGGACGCAAGAAGGAGATCATCATCAACGCCGCCGGGAAGAACATTGCCCCGGCCAAGCTCGAAACTCTCCTCGGCAACCACCCGCTTGTCTCCAAGGCGTGCATGGTCGGCGACGGGAGGAAGTTCCTCACCATGATCATCGCCCTCGATCACGAAGAGGCGCCGGCGTGGGCCGAGGCACGTGGTCTGCCGTACCACGACCTTGCATCGTTCTCCCAGCTTCCTGAGGTGCAGGAGGAGATCAAGGTTGCGGTCGAGTCGGCTAATGAGTCGGTGGCCCGGGTCGAGCAGGTCAAGAAATGGATCGTGGTCGGCGACGAGTGGACCCCGGAGTCGGGCGAAGTGACACCGTCGTTGAAACTGAAGCGCCATGTCGTGATGGAGAAGTACGCCGACGAAGTCGAGAGCCTCTACACGGGCGTGTGATCCGGACCTGTGGATCGACGACTCTTCGAATCTGACCACGAGCTTTTCCGCGAGTCGGTGCGGGAGTTCGTGGCCAGGGAAGTCACGCCGAACGTCGATCGCTGGGAAGCTGCGGGGATCGTCGACAAGGAGATGTTCCGCAAGGCCGGCCAGGCGGGGCTTCTCGGCATGGCGATCTCCGAGGAGTTCGGAGGAGGCGGCATCGACGACTTCCGGTTCAACACGGTAATCGTCGAAGAGCTGGGGCGCGGCCAGGCGTTTGCGTCGGGGATGTGCATCACTCTGCACAACGATGTCTGCCTTCCCTACTTCCTGCGCCTCTGTGACGACGAGCAGAAACAGAGATGGCTCCCCGGTCTCGCCTCGGGCGACTTGATGTCGGCGATAGCGATGACCGAGCCAGGGGCAGGATCTGACCTGGCCGGGATCTCCACCACGGCGCTGCGTGACGGTGAACACTACGTGGTCAACGGGTCGAAGACCTTCATCACCAACGGGATCAATTCCGATGTGGTGATCACCGCCGTAAAGACCGACCCCGCAATGGACCACGCCGGGATGAGTCTTCTGGTCATCGAGGAGGGCATGGAGGGATTCACCCGCGGGCGCAACCTGGAAAAGATCGGGCTCCACGCCCAGGACACCGCCGAGCTCTTCTTCGACGATGTGTATGTCCCGGTGGCAAACCTGTTGGGGGAAGAGGGCCGCGGATTCATTCATCTCGTGGAGAATCTCCCTCAGGAGCGTCTCTCTCTTGCCGTGGGCTCGCTTGCTCACGCAGAAGCGGCCTTCGGGTGGACTCTGGATTACGTCCAGGAACGGAAGGCCTTTGGTCGGCCGGTAGGGAGCTTCCAGACCATCAGGCACTCGATGGCTGAGATGCGGACCGAGTTGGACATCGCACGTGTCTATCTGGATCGTCTCATTCTGGAGCACAACGAAGGCGAGTTGAGCGTCGATGAGGCGGCGAAGGCGAAGTGGTGGATATCCGAGTTGGAGAAGAAGGTGATCGACCGGTGCCTCCAGTTCTTCGGAGGCTGGGGCTACATGGAGGAGTATCCGATAGCGAGGGCCTACCGTGACGCCCGGGTTCAGACGATCTACGGGGGCACCACCGAGATAATGAAAGAGATCATCGGCAGATCGCTGGGACTGTGACCGAGTTTGCTTGGCCTCGCGGCGCAGTTTGAATCCGTTCTGTGAAGATTTGGGGGCACTGTGTGTCGGTAATCCCTCACAGAACGGTATTTAGAGACGGAGGACAGAATTGAGTGAACCAATTACTTTTGACGGACGGGTTGCGGTGGTCACCGGTGCCGGCGGTGGGCTGGGACGGGGTTATGCGCTTGAGCTTGCCAGACGCGGGGCGCGGGTCGTGGTCAACGACCTCGGTGGTGCCGTCGACGGTACTGGCGCGTCACGTCAGGCCGCCGACGTCGTTGTGGAGGAGATCGAGGAGGCAGGCGGGGAAGCAGTTGCCAACTATGACTCGGTGTCGACCCGGGATGGGGGTGCGGTGATCATCCAGACCGCGGCGGATGCTTTCGGCACGGTCGACATCGTGGTCAACAATGCCGGAATCCTCAGGGACAAATCTTTTGCCAACATGACACTCGATGAAGTTGACGCGGTGCTCGATGTCCACCTCAAAGGAGCCTTCTACGTCTCACATCCTGCCTTCAAGGTGATGAAGGAGAAGGGCTACGGCCGCTTTGTCCACACCAGCTCGGCCTCGGGAATCTTCGGCAACTTCGGCCAGGCGAACTACGGCGCGGCCAAGGCCGGCCTGGTCGGGCTCTCCAACGTCCTTGCCATCGAAGGTGAGAAGTACGGGATCAAGTCGAACGCAATCGCGCCCACGGCGAAAACGCGGATGACCGAAGACCTGCTCGGACCGTTCGCCGAGATGTTCGACCCCGACCAGGTGACCCCGATGGTCGTCTACCTGTGCTCGGAGGCTAACGAATACACCCACCAGGTGTTCTCCGTAGGCGGAGGCCGCTACGCCAGGGTCTTCATCGGCACCAACAAAGGCTGGTTCGCCGGCCAGGGAGAGGTTCCGTCAGTCGAAGAGCTCGCCGACAACCTGGAGACGGTGCGGGACATCTCCGAATATGAGATCCCCATGAACAACAACGACGAGCTGATGATGCTGGCTCAGATCGCCGGGGGCTGAACGTGCCAATAGATGTCGATAAGGCGGTCGGAGCAACCTTCGCTCCGACCACCTACGAGTGGTCGGACCGTGATGTGATTCTCTACCACCTTGCCCTCGGAGCCGGGAACCCGCCGACCGACGAGAACGAGCTCCGCTACGCCTACGAGGGAGATCTCCACGTCCTGCCCAGTTTCGGCACCATCCCGCCGTTCGGGACCATGATGAGCCTGGGCAGCGTTGAGGGCCTCGATGTCAATCTCGCCTCGATCCTGCACGGCGAGCAGGAGATCGAAATCCACGAACCCATAACGACCAGCGGGACGGTCACCCAGGAAGGCCGTGTCACCGACATCTTCGACAAGGGAAAGGGCGCAGTGATCGTGATGGAGATCGTGTCGACCGACGAGAAGTCGGGCGAGCCGATGTTCACCAACCGGTCGTCGATCTTCGTGAGGGGCGAGGGCGGTTTTGGTGGCGACAGTGGGCCGGCGGCCGCGAGCACCATCCCCGACCGGGAGCCCGACCACGTTGTCGAGAGTCCGACCATGCCGCAGCAGGCCTTGCTCTACCGGATGTCGTCGGGGGATCTAAACCCGCTGCACGCCGACCCGGGTTTTGCGATGTTCGCCGGTTTTGAACGTCCCATTCTCCATGGCCTGTGCACCTACGGCATAGCTTTGAAAGCAGTGGTGGATACCGCTCTCGGCCACGAGCCCGGCGTGGTGACCGCCTACAAGGCAAGATTCTCCGGTTCGGTGTACCCGGGGGAGACCGTTGTCACGCGGGTCTGGGAAACCGACGACGGGGTGGCTCTCGAAGCAACCACCGCCGAACGCGGTGAATCGGTGCTCAGCAATGGCCTGGTCACCGCAGGTTAAGAGTGGCTCAGGCCCTGATCTCCACAGGGGTCCCGATCGAGACCATCTGATGGATGGCGGTAATCACATCGTTAGGGAGTCGCACGCATCCGAGTGAAGCCGCCTGCCCGATTGAACCGGGCCGGTTGGTCCCGTGGATTCCGATGATCCCGTCGCCGCCGTTGTATTCGGTGATGCTGTCGCTGCGCCCGGACAACCCGAGGGCATGGGGGCCCCAGGGGCTGTTGGGATTGGCCAGGGTGACATTGTCTGTTACATAGAAATGCCCGGTTGGCGTCGGGTTCCGTTCGGTACCGACCGCAACCGTCGATGTCAGCACGACCTCCCCACCGCGGTAGTAGGTGAGCGTCTTCTCCGACAAATCGACGAGGAGTCGACCCTCGACGACGTAGATCTCGATGTCGGCGGCCCGAACCCAGCCCTCTGAGCCGTTGGGCCGGACTGGCAGCATGACACGGGCCCATCCGTCGGCGGGAGCCTCGACAAGCGTCACCACGGTCACGGTGTCGAGGATCGTCGTCGCCGGCAGGTTCATGACCGGCTCCGAATCCGCCGGCGTCTGGTAGACATCCAGGTCTCCCTTGGCCATGCCCACAAGGACCGTGTCCTCAGGAAGCCCAGCGCTGGCTATCCCCGAAAACGTCGCCCGTACGTCCGGGGCCACCGTGGTTGTCGTTGGCTGGATGGTTGTGGTGGTGCTGACCGTGGTGGTCGTTGTTTCCAGAGTCTCCACTCCGCATGCGGTGGCGACCAGGGCCAGGGCAAGAATGGAAACGAAGATTCGCATACCCGCATGGTATCGGCGCCTGGTCCTACCCTCTGAACATGCAGGTGTATGTGACGCGATCGATCCCAGAGGAGTACATCGAGAGGATCCGGGAGGTTGCCGATATCGAAGTCTGGGAGGGGAATTCTCCAGTTCCCCGGGAGGTATTGTTGGACAGGGCAACCGGCGTCGACGGTCTCGTCAGCATGCTCACCGACCTCATCGACGCTGAGCTTCTCGACGCGGCCCCCCAGCTCAAGGTCGTTTCCCAGATGTCGGTGGGCGTGGACAATATCGATGTCGAGGGGTGCCGGGAGCGGGGTGTGCGGGTCGGCCACACTCCCGATGTCCTTACCGGAACGGTCGCCGACCATGCCTTTGCGCTCCTCCTTGCTGTTGCCCGGAGGCTTCCCGAGGGCGCAGATGAGGTGCGTTCGGGACGTTGGGGGACATGGGATCCGTGGCACCTACTCGGGGTCGATGTGTATGAGACGACGCTCGGCATTGTCGGGATGGGTCGCGTCGGCAGGGCGGTCGCCGAGCGGGCCTCCGGGTTCGGGATGGAAATCGTTTATGCAAGCCCGCGGGACAGCGGCAACGTGGGTCGTCGTGTCGATTTCGATGAGCTGCTGCGTCAGAGCGACCACGTTGTGATCACTGTGCCACTCAACCCCCAGACCCGGGGCATGTTCGACCAACGGGCCTTCGGGTTGATGAAGCAGACCGCCACGCTGGTCAATGTGGCCAGGGGCCCGATCGTCGATTCGGTGGCCCTGGTGGATGCTCTCGAGGCCGGAAGTATCTTCGGAGCAGGGCTGGATGTGACTGATCCCGAGCCACTCCCTGGAGACCACCCCCTGGTAGCGCTGCCCAACTGCCTGGTGGTGCCGCACATTGCCAGCGCCTCGACCCGGACCCGCCATCGGATGGCGGAACGCACCGTGGACAACCTCGTCGCTGCTTTGACCGGCACACCAATGCCCTCCGAAGTGGTTTAGTCCGTCCCAACAGGGGTAACCTTGTGACGAACTCACCAACTCCGGGAGATTCACCCCATGTCCCAGCTTCCTTCTGCGCGATCTGTCGAACGCTCGCCCGGCAACGACCGGTTGCGTTCGCTTGCCGTGGAGAGGATGCCCCGACTCACCGAGACCGAGTTCGGGAACCTCAACTATCAGGCTGAGATCACAGCGAGGCTCAAGAACTCGACCTTCTTCGTTTCCGACACCGAGATCCATCAGAACCGCATTCCCAACTCAGAGGCAAAAGAGTGGGCAAGGAGACAAGACGAATACATCGCTGACCGCGAGATGATCCTGGTCGAAGGCTATATCGGGCCTGACCCCGGGTTCAGAACAGCGTGTCAGATGTTTATCGAAGCCGACCAGCCGAACATCGCCGCGATGCAAAGCCAACTCTACTTCCCCGCCGACGACGCCTGGGATCCCGAGTTCACGGTGATCTATACCCCTGGGCTCCCCGCTCCCGGCAAACCCGACGACCGTCTGATCATTGTCGACCTCGAGAATTGGACAACGCGGGTCTTCGGCTCCGACTACTTCGGCGAGTCGAAGATGGGCGGTCTCCGGATGTGGAACCGGCTCGTCTACGACCGCGGGGGCCTGGCCCTCCACGCCGGCCTGAAGGTGTACCCGGCCGACGCGACGCGAAGCGGGAAGGAGGAGTCGATGCTGATCATCGGGCTTTCCGGGACCGGGAAGACCACCACCACCTTCCGCCAACAGGCAGGTTCTCTCCCGGTCCAGGACGATTTCGTAGCGTTGATGCCGGGGGGAGTGGTGCACACCACCGAAGCCGGGTGTTTCGCCAAGACCTACGGGCTCGATCCTGACGACGAGCCCACGATCTACGGGGGCACAACCCGCCCCGATGCCTGGCTGGAGAACGTCGCGGTCGGCGACGACGGCAAGGTTGATTTCTTCGACACCTCCTACACCGCCAACGGACGTTCCACCTTCCCGCTGGCGAACATCCGCCATCGCGACCCCAGCAACGTCCCCAATGCCTCCTATCTGCTCATACTCAACCGCTCAGACCATGTGATCCCGGCCGTGGCCCGCCTGAAGACCGCCCAGATACCTGCATATTTCATGCTCGGGGAGACGAAGGGAACTTCGGCGGGGGGTGTGGCTGAAGCCGGGAAGAGCCTCCGTGTCCCGGGCACCAATCCGTTCTTCTTCAACGACGACGCCCTCCAGGGCAACCGGCTCATCGAGTTGGCCGCGTCGATGCCTGACCTCGAAGCCTATGTGCTCAACACCGGCCGCGTCGGTGGCGAGGGGGCAGATTCGAAGAAGGTGACCATCGGCGACTCCTCGGCCATCGTCCAGGGGATCGTCGCAGGCACTATCGAATGGGAGACCGACCCCGATTTCGGTTACGAAATTGCACAGAGCGTTCCCGGTGTGGACGACTCCGATCTACTCAATCCAGCAGAGATGTACCGGAGGCAGGGGCGGGGGAGTGAGCATCAGGCGATGGTTGAGCGACTGCACAACGAGAGGCGGGGCTATCTGGCTGGTTTCGACAAGCTGGACCCGTCGGTGCTGGCTGGGCTCTGATCAATCCACGGGGTTCAGCGGGAACACCCCGAGCATTACGCCGTCGGCCACCTGGATCAGCACTTCGGTCTGGAGCAAGATATTGCTGATCCCCCGGCTCGACCCGGCGTCGAGGGTTTCCCCCTGAAGTTCCCATCGCAGCCCGGTGGTCGTGACGCCGGTTGCGTCACCTCCCACCGGGATCAGCGAGAACAAGTCGCCGGGGTCGCCCTGGACCCGACGGGTGTCCCGGATCACGTGTGATATCGAGTCGCTTCTCACCCAGTCGATGTCGGGCACATTCCGCCAGCGGTCAGAGCAGATCACCGCTACGGCACTCAACTCGTGGTCGAACCGGCCTCCTTCGGCGCCAACCAGGACAATACGTTGCGGTTGTTCGCGAACGGCCAACTCGAAGGCGAGTTCGAGATCTGTTGCGTCCTTGTCTTCGGGAAAGCGGACGACGTTGGTTGTGCCGGGGATGTCATCGAGGGGGCCGACCGAGTCCATGTCGCCGATCAGAGTGTCGACGTTGTATCCGAGTGAGATGGCGATCTGGTAGCCCGAGTCCGCAGCGATCACCAGATCAGGCGCCGGCAGTTCTTCGACCGCCGTCCGAGGGACTCTCATGCCGCCCGCAAAAACAATGATGGTGCTCATGTAAATGACAAAATCGTCTTACGCGCGATCACGCGGGTAAGAGGTAACCCTCAAGTTGAGGTTGAGCCTTGTCTGCCCCGCCGGACCAGGCGATTTCGGTGGTTGGTATGTTCTCACTCGATTGTCACCTCGATTGTGCTCATCGCCCGTCGCAGCGCGTTTTCGACAACTTCGGGTGTCTTGGCCTCCGCAAAGACGAAGCCGATATAGCGGCCACCGTCCGGTGGGGGCGCCACCACGTCTCCGGGCCTCGAGGTGAGCTCGACGCCCGTTATCGCCTCCTGGCCCTGCACCTCTTCGATGCCTTCGAAGCCGACCAGCGTTCCCGCAGCCGGTATCGGCACCATCAGGACGCCGCTCGCATCCGCCGAGCGCCGCAGTTCCGGCTTGTCCCGGCCGATGGCGTTGCGGAGGATCAAAGATTCGAGGGAGGTGTCCATGAGACCGAAGCTGAGACTGCGGGAACAGAGCCCGCCGATCGAACGCCCCGCCACTTCGATCACCCGCACTTTCTCGCCCGAGACCATCAGCTCGACATGCACCGGTCCCTGGGAGAGGCCGAGAGACCGGATCGCCTGTGCGGCGACTCGAAGGATCTCGGATTGCACGGACGGCTGATGACGGGATGGGGTGATAAGGATCGTTTCTTCGAACCCGTCCCCTCCCGACTCCTGCGGCTTGTCGAATATCGCCAGGGGCAATAGGTTCCCGGCCGCCACCAGACCTTCGACGGCGACCTCGGTCCCTTTCATAAAGCTTTCCAAAACCAGCGTCTCATCCCCCGACCCGGCTTTGCGGATGATCGCCCTCGCCCGCTCAACAGCACGGGGCAGGCCTTCTGGTGTATCCACCCGGATTACTCCCTGTCCGGCGGAGAGGGAGAGGGGTTTGATCACCAGCGGGTAGCCGATCGATCCGGCGACGATTGCGGCATCATCCGAAGGTGCAACGATTGCCCATCGGGGTTGGGGAACCTCACCCGACTCGAGGCGCTGGCGCATCATCGCTTTGTCTCGCGTTGCCAGGGCAGCATCGGGGTCGTTTGACAGGAGACCGAGTTTCTGGCCGGCGACGGCAGCAACGACAACCCCTTTATCGTCCGCGGCGACCACGCCATCGATTGGAGAGTTGTCCCCCAGGGCCACAATTCGGGCAGCCGCCGCGTCGACGTCGGAACAGTCGATCTGCAAGTAGCCATCGCCCATCTCAATGGGCGGGTCCCCTTCGGACGCCACGATCAGCTCGACACCAAGCTCGGCACCGGCCCTGATGAACTCGCCAGCGCGATAGGTGCTTGAGGGGAGGATCACCACAATACGTGTCATCCGGGTTGACTCTAAAGAGCCACTACCATTGTGTGTACATGTCGGAATCAAACATTCTCAGCATCGCTGAAGACGCACTCGAGATGATCGCCCAGCTGCGGGACCAGGAGCCGGGTGATGGAGAGTTTGCCCTCTCGGTCGAGGTCACAGGTTTTCGCGGGCCACAATTCTCGTACGAGCTTGCCTTCATCGCGCTTGCGGACAAGAAGGAAGGCTGGGTCGAGGAGCGCCACGACGGTCTTGCAGTGATCTATCCAGCGGATGATCGGGAGAAGTTGGACGGCGCTGCCCTGGAATTGACCGAGCAGGGTCTGGTGATGAACAACCCCAACTCTCCGGCGACTCCTGCGATGGCCGCCCCCTCGGGCGACCTGGAAGGCCCCCTTGTCGACCAGGTGCAGCAGGTGATAACCGATCAGGTAAACCCGGCGATTGCCTCCCACGGTGGCGGTGCCGAGTTGGTCTCAGTCGACGGCACCATCGCTTACCTGCGGCTCTTCGGGGGCTGTCAGGGTTGTGGCCTGGCCCAGGTGACCCTGAAGCAGGGCATCGAGCGGATCCTTCTCGACTCGATCGACGAGCTGACCCAGGTTGTGGACGTGACCGACCACGCCTCCGGCGACGACCCCTACTACGAGAGCCAGAAGAAATAGCTCCAGTCTGAGCCGTCCAATCTGGCCTACCTACGGTGCGACCTCTACCGTTCGGTAATGGGTTTCACCAGGGAGGAGCTAGAGCAATTCCGTGGCCACACCGTTCCTGACCTTCTCGGTGACTCGACCAGGCTCCTCTTTGTCGGCATCAACCCCGGGCTCTGGACTGCAGCCACTCGGACCCATTTCTGTCATCCCTCCAATCGTTTCTATCCCGCTCTCAAGCGTGCCGGCCTCATCGATTTCGATATCGACACAAATCAAGGAATGACCGATGAGCAGCGATCGGAGTTCACCGGACGCGGGATGGGCATCTCCAACCTCGTTCAGCGAGCGACGGTCAGGGCCAGTGAGCTGACGGCAGAAGAGCTCCAGACGGGCGGGGAGCGTCTCGTCGATCTCGTCGCAGAGCTGCGTCCCGCAGTGGTGGCCATCGCCGGTGTCACTGCCTATCGGACGGCGTTTGGTGCGAAGGGGGCGGGGA
>JBBDHT010000018.1:0-3937 GCA_040880765.1 Acidimicrobiia bacterium
CCTGTCAAAACCCCGCTGAAGCCTCTGCCCGGGGCCGGGATCAGGGTGAGTGTTTGGGTTCTCCACATGGCCCTTCCCCTGCTGGCACTCTGGCTCCTCATTGCCCAACCAACGCTCGACGTCCGGTGGCAACATCACCCGAGCCACTTCTGGCTGGTGATGGGTGTGGCCGCGATCAATGTGGCACTTGCCGTCCAGGTGCTCAGAGCGGCGCGGATGAGAGGAGACGCCCGCATCCTCCTCATCGGGTATGCGTTCACCCTGGCCGCAGGTTTTCTGTTCCTGCACGCCCTCGCCACCCCGGGGGTGATCGTTGCTTCTGCCAACAGCGGGTTCGAGATTGCAACACCGGTCGGGTTGGCCCTGGCTTCGCTCTTGTTCGCCTTCGCCTCCTTCGAATTCTCAGCAGCGGCGTCGCGGAGGATCGTCGACCGTGCCCCTCTGGCCACACGGGTAATCATCGGGGTGCTGGTCGTCTGGGGAGTTGCCTCGGTCGCTGAGCTGCAGCCCCTCGCCTCCCCGCTTACCGAACGCGCCGTCGGCCCACTCCGCTGGGTCGCTCTTATCGCGATCTCGTTGTACCTGCTCGCCGTATTTCGTTTCTTCTCCTCGCATCGGAGAAAACCCTCCGTGATGTTGCTGGCCCTCATCACCGCCGCGACCCTCCTCGCTGAGGCCATGGCAACGATCATCTGGGCGCGCAACTGGCAGCTCTCGTGGTGGCTGTGGCACATCCTCATGGCGGCTGCTTTCGGATTCGTCGCGTACTCCGCATACACCCAGTACCGGAGGGAGGGAGGCTCGGCGGGGATCTTCGATGGGATTGTCTCCCCGGACACCGCCGTGGCTATTCGCCGTGAGTATGGACAGGCGTTGGAGACATTGACCGACACCCTGCAGCGGTCAGGCCAGTCGGGCGTCACCGAACGAGAACTCGATCTCATAATCGCCGGCTTGGGAAGTAGATTTTCGCTAAGCGAAGGTCAGAGCGAGGTTCTGGCGAAGGCGGCGCGCTCACTTGCCACCGAACGTGACCAGGCAAAACGGCTCGAGGCTCTGGCCCTGATCGGAACCGAAGCAGGCGTGGAGCGAAACGAAGACGAGCTCCTGGAAGGCATCATCGGGATCCTCGCAGATCGGTTTGCGCCCGACGTGGTGCGCATCGGCCTCGACTCCGGCGACGGACCGGTGTTTCCCGACCGGCTGGTCACCGCTCCATGGCCCACTGACGGAGGAAGGTATGCGAAGGAATTGACGGTCGGAGGGGAACGGGTTGGAGTCGTCGAATTCGCCCGACCCTCCGCCGATTTCCGCCCTCGAGATATCTCGATAATGGACACACTCGTCGCCGAGATCGGGATCGCCATTGACAACGTCAGGCTCTACCGCCAACTCGACTCGCTGTTCCGCACCTACATGTCACCCGATGTCGCCGATACCCTCCGGGCCGACCCCTCCGCTGCCGGGCTTGGTGGCTCGATCGTCGAGCTGACAGCCCTATTCGCCGACCTGAGGGGGTTTACTTCGCTCTCGGAGCGTGCCGATCCGGCGGAGGTGATGACGTTGCTCAACCACTACTTCGGCCTTGTTGTGCCCATCGTCCTTCGCAACGGTGGCACGGTTGTCCAATTCATGGGTGACGCCCTGTTAGCGGTCTTCGATGCCCCCCAACCCGGGCCCGACCATGCGTTCCGTGCAGCACGGGCCGCTCTCGAGATGCAGGAGGCCATCAGCGGAGTGGTCAGTGATTCGGATGAGAAGCCGCTGTTCCGAATCGGGATCAACACCGGCCCCGCCCTGGTGGGCAACGTGGGAAGTGCCGAGATGCGCAGCTTCAATGTCGTGGGCGACGCGGTGAACGTCGCCTCGCGCCTGGAGACCTCAGCCGAGCCGGGCACGGTGGTGATCGGTGAGACGACCTACCATGCAGTGGCCGACCGGGTCGACGCCGTGCCGCTTGGCGCCCTCGAGTTGAAGGGCAAAGCAGAGATGATCAGGGCCTACCGCCTGGAGCGCATCGTCGAAGATTGAGAGCCACCGGGGGGTGGCTAACCACAGGCGGAGTCGCCGGGTTTAGCCCCCAGAGATTGCCCGACCTTGTCGGTCACCTTCCGGAAGCTCTCGGCATCGGCCTCGCCAATCGAGCCGAGGAGATGCTCTTTGATGACCGCTGAATGTACCGGTTCGGCCTGGGCCAGCTTTTCCCAACCAGCCTCGGTCAGCGAGGCAAAGCTGCCCCGCCGGTCCGTCGGACAGGAACGACGTTCCACCCAACCCTGACTTTCCAGGCGTCTGATCGCATGGGAAATGCGACTCCTGGAGAACACTGCCGACTCGGCGAGCTCGCTCATCCGCAAACCGTCGTCGCTGGCATCGCGCAATCGGGCGAGGAGGGTGTAGTCGGGCAAGGAAAGTCCCGCTGAGGAGTCGAGCCTCCGATCGAGTTCTTCGAAGAGCAGCCGCGATGCCATCAAATATGAGCGCCATGTGGCCTGGTCTTCGCCCGTGAGGGTTGTTGAAACTTCGGTAGTCATGTAGGTGGCCCATCCTAGTCGAAGGCATGGTTGAGAATTGAATAGTTGACATTTTAACTTCACCAGGCCTATCATAAGGTTGATTGTTCAACTATTGAAAGGTAAACGTGTCAACCACTACCGTTTCCACCCGGAACACCCCCGCCGTCGGAACCTGGGATTTCGACCCCGCCCACAGTGATCTCCGAATCACCGCCAGGCACCTCATGGTGACCAAGGTCCGCGGGACGTTCGAAGACATCACCGGGACCATCGAGGTTGCCGAAGACTCCACAGAGTCGAGCGCACAGATCGAGGCGAAAGCAGCCACCGTCACCACAGGTGTTGCTGATCGGGACGAGCACCTCCGCTCCCCGGACTTCCTCGACGCCGACAAGTACCCGCTGATCACCTTCGAGTCCACTGGTGTCACGCCGCAAGAAGACGACTGGAAACTTGCCGGGGACCTCACGATCCGTGGAGTGACCAAGCCCGTGAGCTTCGATCTCACTTTCGAAGGCTCGGTACAGGACCCCTACGGGAATACGAAGGCTGCCTTCGTCGCCACCGGTGAGATCGACCGTGAGGAATTCGGCCTGACCTGGAACGTCCCGCTTGAAGGCGGAGGTGTGCTGGTGTCGAAGAACTTCAAAGTCGAGTTTGATGTTCAGGCGACGCTTCGCGTCTGAGTGACAGAACCGGAGGGCGGGCCGTGATCGGCGCGGCCCGCCCTCTTCTGCGTCACGACCTTCTCTTCCGCTCATCTCCCGCGCCGAAGCCCTCCTGGCCATCAACGGGAAATTCAAGTCGCGGCTTGACAAACCGATAACAAAAACCGTGCCTTCTCAAGCCAAAGAACCGAACCGCAAGTCGTCGCGGAGCAAGACAACAGCACAAGTTTCAGCCAACGGAACCGAAGCAGCCCGCGACGGGGTCGAACAGGCCAACGCATACCAGCTATCCAACCCTCTCGAATCGGCAGTGGGGTTGGCCCAACTCCTCCACGACAGGACACGAGATTTCAACGCCGGGGTGCGTAACCAGGTCATTGAAATGCTCTCCCTGGAGCTGACCGAAGCCGACCATGTAGTTCAGGACCTCCTCATGAGCCTGCAAACGGACCTCGGCGATCTGACCGGCGGCATCGAACAGATCGAACTCCGCAAGGTCGTGGACCAGGTGGCCCAGGACCTGGCCACATCACGTCACATCAGGGTCTCGGTGAGAGGCGATGCGGCTGTGAGGGCCGACGTCGACGTTGCCACTCACATCATCCGCAACCTCCTCCGCTGTGTCACCTATCTGAATGGACAGAACGTCAGCGTTGACATCGGCCGCGGTTTCAGCAAGGTTTTCGTCGAGATCTCATATGACGGGGATCGCCCCCGGCTTGGGAGCTTCGAGGGGCTCATGAGCGGCAATGA
>JBBDHT010000018.1:4037-6259 GCA_040880765.1 Acidimicrobiia bacterium
GCCCGCTTTCCGCTCGCCTCTCCGCCGGAATGGCTGGAAGCTGCCGGACATGCCGGGAAACGCCTCGAGCTGGAGTTGGCTGCCATCACCGCTGCCATCGCAGGTTTCGGCCCGGCCAACCAACCCGGGTTCCTGACAGTCAACCTCTCCGATCAGACCCTTCTCTCCCCCGACCTATTGCCCGTCCTGGATGAGATGGAGACCGGTCTCGCCGTCGTCGAACTCTCCGAAGTTGCGCTGATCAAGAGTTATGAGGTGACCAAGCGCGCCACGGACGCCCTCCGGGACCGCGGGGTTCGGCTGGCCATCGACAACGTCGGCACCGGTGAGATCGACCTCTGGTCAATACTCAGACTCCAGCCCGAGATGATCAAGATCGATATGAGCCTGGTTCGGGGGGTCGACTCGAACCCGACCAACCGGGCGCTGATCAAGGGGCTTGCAGCGATGGCAGTCGAGCTCGGGATCATGGTCATCGCAGAAGGTATCGAGAAGGCTGAAGAACGCGACATCCTGATCGACTCCGGGATCGAATTCGGGCAGGGTTATCTTCTCGGGAAACCCCAGCATCTCCCCGCTCTAACCCCTACCAAATAGCGGGGTCCGGGTCCGTCTCCGACGTGCGGCAGGTCCGGAGGTTATCGTAGCCCGAAGGGCAGATTTACCCAGACCACGGCGGTGATTCACGATCGACATCACGGACCTCTTTGCCCGCCTCGGCGTGGCAATCGGCATCGGGCTCCTTGTGGGCCTGCAACGCGAATACGCGGGGCAGAATAAGGAAGAGAAGCTCTTTGCCGGTGCCCGGACCTTCGCGCTGATAGGTCTCGCCGGTGGACTGGCCGTCCATGTTTCTGACGTGATGGGGACCGCAGCAATTTTCGTCGCCATCCTGGTTGCCGTCGGAGGACTGATCTTCTTGGGATACCGGACCTCGACAGAGCGCGATGGGGACGTCGGCCAGACCACCGAGGTGGCTGCAATTGTCGTTTTCATGACGGGAGGGCTCGCCGTCACCGGTGAGCTTGCCCTGGCCGCAGCGATTGGCGTCGCAACCACAACCTTGCTCGCCATCAAACCCCAAACCCGCGAACTCGCCGCCCGAATCAGTCGCGACGACGTGTACGCTACTCTGAAGTTCGCTGTCCTCGCCGTACTCGTGCTCCCGATTCTCCCCACAGAGACGTTCGGACCTTCTCCCTTCGATGCGGCCAGTCCGTTCCGGGTGGGGCTGATGGTCGTGTTCATCTCCGGGCTTTCGTTTGTCGGTTATGCGCTAATGCAGATTGTCGGTCGAAGGCGAGGGTTTGTCTTGACCGGAGCCCTCGGTGGGATGGTGTCGTCGACTGCGGCGACACTCACACTCTCAGAGCAGTCCAAGGAGTCTGACGACCTTGCCAACCACGTCGCCCTCGGGCTACTTCTGGCTTGGTCGATCATGTTCATCCGGGTGCTGGTCGAGGTCGCCGTTGTCAACGCCGACCTGCTACCCGATGTCTGGCCGGCGATAGCGGCCGGCGCTCTCGCCGGGCTCGGCGGGTCGGCATACCTGTACATTCGCTCCGGGCATCACGATGGTGAAGTGGATGACACCGAGTTCAAGAACCCTTTCTTGCTCCGACCGGCCCTCCAGTTCGGCCTCCTGTACGGTGTCATCCTGATCGTGTCCAAAGCTGCGTCGGAGTACTTCGGGGACACCGGTGTGTATGCCTCTGCGGTGATGTCAGGGATCGCCGACGTCGATGCCATAACCCTGTCGCTGTCCGAGTTGTCAATCGGCGAGAGGGCAATCAGCAACTCCACGGCCTCCAACGCCATTGCCCTTGCCGCGGCAACCAACACCCTCGTCAAAGGAGTTCTCGTCCTGATGATCGCCCAGGGCAAAGTAAGAAGAATCATCGTGCCCGGAGTGCTGGCCATGGTCGCCGCCACCCTCCTCGTCTCCGTACTGGCCTAGCCGAAGCCGAGTCGAAAACAGGCATCAATCGTCGCCAGGAGTTGGCTGAGATCCTCGCCCCCATCCTATAAATGAGTAGGTCGCCCGCCACAAATGAGTAGGTGGAATGGCCCGCAGACTGCACTAGATGCAGTTGAATCGAACTAGGCATTGGAGAAGAGGTCAATCGCGAGTGTTCACCTAGTTGAGATTTTCGGGTGGGGGTTGTCGGGACCAATGAAGGCACATTCATGAGAAGAATCATCCCGTTTGCTGTCGTTGTGGT
>JBBDHT010000019.1:0-6227 GCA_040880765.1 Acidimicrobiia bacterium
CGTCTCAGGTGGCAACGTTGTCGTGGTCGGTGGCAGTGTCGTCGTCGTCGGACAGGTTTCGGTGGACTCGGGCATCATGCAGGGGTGGACCTCGTAAACTGCGAACCTCGGAGCGTAACGCACCACCCACTCCCGGGATTCGACTTCGACCTCGTTGACCAGGATGCGCCGGGTCACGGTGACGCTCCACCCATCGGCTTCGGATTGGATGGTCCTGGGCTCTTCGGGGCTCACCTCCGGGTTTGGCTCGTACCGTGGCTCCCCGGGCTCTGTGATCGCGAAGGGGTCGGAGACGGTGCCCTTTACATGCCGGGCATCGGTGCCGCCGGACTTGTCGACCCAGATGTTGAGCCTTCCTCCGCTCTGCTCACCTTTGAGGGTCCGACCGTTGTTGTCTCCGAAGAAGCGAACGGTGATCGACGTGTCGGAGAACCTGGTGTCGATGAGCACCGCATGGTCGCGGTTGTTCCTGAACTTCAGGTCGGGTGTGCGCCAGTTGAGCGTCGCCTCGATGCCCATCGGGTAACGTTCGAAGTAGTAGGAGTGGGCGCGATGCTCGACATCCTCATATCCCCCCCAGAACACCGCGTTGTAGAAGGTGGTGGCGAACTGGCTCACCCCGCCACCGACAGTGTCCTCGATCTCTCCGGCGACGATGGTTCCCGCCGGGAGGTAACCCTTCGACTCGGTCCGCTGGCCGACGTGTTCGTTGAGACTGAAAGTCTCACCGGGCAGGACCATGGTGAGGTCGACATCCCGGGAGATCTGATGGATATTGGTCACCCGCGCCGCACAGCAGCTGTAGTAGGTGGTGAACTGGGACACGAGATGGTTCACGTTGAGTCCCTCGAGATACGCCGTGGTCACGTCGGGCTCGGCGGCCTCGACCAGCGGAAGGACCCCGGTCCTGCTCGGGGAGATTCCGGCCTCGTAGAGGCGGGCGGCGGTTTCGAATTCGTCGATCTCCGTTCCGTTCGACCCGGGGATGATCGATATGGCATCTCCGTCGATGTGGAATTCGGCGTTCACCGGTTGCAGCTCGAAGTCCGACCGAATCGGATCCAGGAATGCGTCGACCACAGCCGGGTCGAAGCCGAGTTCGATTCGGGCCGGAGGATCAGTGGTGGTCGTGGCGACAAATGCGTTCTTCAGCTCACCGGAGTCGACTGTCAGCGTGGTTCCTTCATGAGTCATCAGGATTGGCGCCGACAGCAGCTCGCGGGCAACGGCGAGGGCATCATCGACTTGTGCCGGAGTCAGCGCAGGTTGGATGACCCTGGTCTCGATGGTGCCGACATTGGGTTGGGTCTCCAGCATGATTCGGAGGATTTCTGCCTCAGCCTGATCTCTCAGGATTCCCGTCCCTGTGGCCGGATATATGGCAACGGGCTCGTTGTCGACGAGGGCGATGCTCCCGGGGATTGTGGGCTGGGCGATGACACTGGTCTCCCAGTCGGTGAGAACGAGGTCGACAAGCTCGGGGTCGACGGTTCCGAGCAGACTGATCGTGTGGTTGGTAGGGATGTGGGTAAGCCACCACCAGAATTCGCTGAACGGGTTCCCGTTTCTCCCCACCTTCATCGCGGTTCCGACGATGGCACTTTCGTCGATGTCCAGCCCCACCTCTGCAGGAGGAAGCTGCACGGTGGCACCCTCGATCGTGAAGACGGCGGTCCTGGTCTGGAATGCCTCCTCCACCTGGACCATGGTTCCCAATGCCGTGTCCCTGTCGAGGCCACCGAGTTGGGTCCCGGCGACTTCAACCCTTCCCATTACTTCGCCACGGGATGCGAACCGGGTGGCACCGTATGCGAACAGGAACAATAGGACCACGCCAAGTGCGAGTATCGCGGACGCGGTTCCAGGAGATTTTCGGAAAGAGAAGTAGTCGTGCATTGGAGGGGAGGCCCCGGATGGGCCCGGGCGGACAACCGATGGTAACCCGCGCCGGTCTGTTTGCTGAATCAAGGGCATCTAGAGTTCCGACGTGGCAAATGTCGAAATAGTTCCCTCTCTGCCGGGGGAAGCTGTCCGGATTTCGGCAACGTCGTACCTTGCCTACAAACAGTGCCCGGCTCGTGCCGACGCCCGATTCCAGGGGCATTACGGGACACCCTCCCGCTCCTCTTTTGTGGGGAGCCTCGCCCACCAGGTGTTCCGGCGCCATCTCGTGTCCGGGCCTATTGACGACGCCGGGTTCGGTCAGGTGTGCCGTGAAGAGATTGGTGGTTCCTCGCGTCTCAACAACTCGATGGGCCAGCTCGGACTGAGGCCTTCGGCGCTCGGAGGTGTGTTCGAGGAGGTGCGTGCCCTATATGAGCGGTTCATCCGGTTTCCTCAGGAGGGATTTGAGGGCGCCGAAGTCGTCTTCGAGATCGCAGCCGCTGAGGGAGTGGCGCTGGTCGGACAGATCGATGCGGTCTATCGCGAGGATCTCGGCGGTCACCGGCTCGTCGATTGGAAGACCGGAGAGCTGGGTGAAGCCAGGGAGCAGATGGGGTTCTATGCGCTCCTCTGGATGCTCGATAGGGCGGAGCTGCCGGCATCTATCGAGGCGATCTCGGTGAAGACCGGTGAGAGGTTCACGTCGGCTCCGGCGACCGAAGACGTCGCGCGGGTTGCAGTTGAAGTCAGCGGGATGGTTGATGACTTGAGGAGACATTGGTCATCAGGCGACGACTTCGAGCGGAGGGGAGGTCCGTGGTGCCAGTATTGCCCGGTCCTCGAGGGTTGCAGCGAGGGGGAGGCGACCATCCGGATCCTGGAGAGGTGAAGAGTTAGGTGGTGCGTCCCGCTCGGAGACGCACCACAGTCAAATTGGTCTTCAGCGCCAGATCACTAGCAGCAGCTTCCGCCGCCACAGCAACCGGGGCCGGTTTCGCTAGATGACATCCATCCTCCCTTCCTGATAGATTGATGGACTTCGATGTATTGAACTATATCGATACATCGACTAATGTCAATATGACAATGGAGTTCTGCTGCACACCCTTATTAGACGGAGTGGTCGATAGCGATGAGGCCGACGAGATGGCGGCCACCTTCGCCGCCCTCGGCGATCCCGTCCGCTTGCGCATCGTCTCAATGCTCGCCGCAGCCCCTGGTGGGACTGCCTGCGGGTGCGACCTGGAGGGTCCCTTGGGATTGTCCCAGCCCACCGTTTCTCACCACCTCAAGATTCTTCGTGAGGCGGGCCTGGTCGAAGGGGAACGGCAGGGGAGATGGGTCCACTACCGGGTGGTTCCGGAACGCCTCGAGGACCTGCGCTCCGTTCTAGCGACCAGAACCCTGCTCAGCCGGCGATAGCCGCCCGGAACGCCCCGAAGAGAGGCTGCTGATGGGCGGGGTCCATCCGTTCCGGATGCCACTGCACACCCATCGCCCACCAATCTCCACCACATCGAACAGCCTCGACAAGCCCGTCGTCGGTCCGGCCTTCCACGATGAGGGCCGGGGACAGCTCGGCAATACCCTGATGGTGAAGGGAATTGGTCTTGATCTCTGTCGTCCCGTACGCACCGGCGAGAATCGAGCCGGTTTCGAAGTGGACCGAATGGCGCTGGCGGTTGAGGGTGTCAGGATCTGAATCCTGCGAAATCGGCTCATGGACCGTGCCGGCCCGGGTCACCTCCTGGTTCAGAGTTCCTCCCAGGGCCACATTGAGTAACTGGATCCCCCGGCATATGGCAAGTACCGGCTTGTTTTGCTGCCTTGCCGCTTGCACCAAAGCCACCTCGAAGGTATCGACATCGCGACTGTGCCCTTTGGACCCGTCTGGTTCTGCGCCGTAGGTCTCGGGGTGGACGTCGTCACCGCCGGAGAGGACGAGTCCGTCCACCAGGCCAACCAGGCGCTTCGCCGTGGCGGGGTCCTGGCCGTTAGGGAACATGAGCGGGGTCATTCCGGCGTTGATCACGGCACTGGCGTAATAGTCGGACAGGGTGTGGAGCAGCTCCTTCCCGAGGAAGGTGTCCAGCTCCCTTCTCCAAGCTGTTATCCCGACCAACGGCGTGCTCATCCGTCCAACTCCGATTCGTAGTGTTTGGCACCGGGTCCCTGCGGCGCTCGCACACCGCGGAACTCCCAATCCCCGCCCAGTGCAGTCGAGAGTACCTCCTCGGACTCGCTGGGCTGAGCACCCACCCGATCACCGACGGGCGTCGGTCCGGCAACGATCGTGTTGGTCAGCTCACCGAGTCCCTCGACCTCCACGGTGACGACGTCTCCCGGTTCGACAGGTCGCGATCCTGCAGGCGTACCGGAGAGGATCACATCACCCGGGAGGAGCGTGATGGTGCGGGCCAGATCGGCGACGAGGTAGTGCATGTCCCATTCCATTTCGTCGGTGTTGCCTACCTGAGCGACCCTCCCGTTGACAAGTGTGCGTATCTGTTTGGAGGCAAAATCCCAGTCGGTCACGAGACCCGGCCCGAGCGGACAGAGCGTGTCGGAGCCTTTCACTCTGAGCATCGAGCCGGCATCGGTGTCCCTGAAGTCGTGCAACCCGTAGTCGTTGGCAATGGTGTACCCCGCGATGACGGCCCCTGCCTCGTCGGCATCGACGTTACGGGCCGTCTCACCGATCACGATGGCGATCTCCCCCTCGAAGTTGAGGAATTTACATCGCTCCGGCCTGACCACGTCGCCGCCGTGGGAGTTGAGTGCGGTGGTCGGCTTGTGGAAGTAGGTCGGCGCCGCAGGAAGCCTGGTCATGAACTCTTCGACCCGGCTCCGGTAGTTGAGATGACACGCGAGGATCTTGGACGGCTCTACGGGGGGGAGGTGGACCGCTTCAGCCGCGAGGACGCTCCTCCCATCAGGGGAGATGAGAGATTCGCCCTCCCGGCGCACTCTGGTCACGGCGCCATCGAGGACGATTCGGCGGTACTCGGTCATATCTGGCCTCTGTGCATCAGTAGCAAAATACGATTATGTTCGCTTCCTAACGATTTCATGGCAACCAACGTACTCCACAAGGACCGCGGCGACCCGCACGCCGACATCACTTCACACGACACCTACGTGCGGGGGTTCCCCCACGCGGCCTTCGAACGGCTGCGGAATGAAGAACCGGTGGCATGGGTCACCGAAGACGACGGGTCGGGGTTTTGGGCGGTGACCAAGCATGCCGACGTCGTCGAGGTCAGCCGGGATTACAAACGGTTCACCGCCGCACGGGGCATCCGGATCGAGCAGATGTCCGAGGACGAACTAGAGGCGCGCCGAACGATGATGGAGCACGACCCGCCCGAGCACACCCGGCTCCGCCGTCTGGTTTCGCCCGGTTTCACGCCCAAGGTCGTCGCCACCTACGAGAACGCCATCCGCAAACTTGCCGGCACGGTGCTCGACTCGGTCCTGCCCAAAGGTGAGTTCGACTTCGTCACCGAGATCGCCCGGGAACTCCCCATCCGGCTGCTCTGTCGTCTTCTCGGCGTCCCTGAGACCGATGCCGGCAAGCTGGTCGCATGGGGCGATCAGATGATCTCCAACGCCGACCCTGAGTACACGCCGGTGATCATCGACAAGGTAGACACCGAGGAGTACCGTCTGTTGCCGTTCCGCTCCCCGGCCGCCTTGGAGGTGTTTCGCTATGCCGAGCAGGCCGCACTGGAACGGCGGGACAACCCCCGGGACGACATCATCACCGATCTGCTCACTGCTGAACCGGATGGGCAGCCGCTGACCGACCTCGAGTTCAAGAACTTCTTCACCCTGATGATGGTGGCCGGCAACGAGACCACCCGGCACACCATCAGCCACGCCCTCGTGTATCTGGCCAACCATCCGGACCAGTTCGAGGAATGGCGCTCCGACCCGCCGGCCATGTCAGAGCCGGCGACCGAAGAGATCCTGAGGGCATCGGCAGTGACGATGCACTTCCGGAGAACTGTGGTCGAGGACACCGAGATCAGGGGCGTGCCGGTCAAAGCCGGTGACCGTGTCGTGCTCTGGTACACCTCCGCCAACTACGACGAGGATGTCTTCGACAATCCGTTTGAGTTCGACCTGCAGCGATCGCCGAACAACCATGTCACCTTCGGCACCGGACGTCATGTCTGTCTTGGCGCGGCCCTCGCCCGGCTCGAAGTGAGGGTGGTCTTCGAAGAGCTTCTCTCCCGAATCGAGGGCTTCGAGATACTCGGCGAGCCCGACCGTCTCCGCAGCAACTTCATCTCGGGTATCAAGCACCTTCCCGTGCGATTCAACCTGGCCTGACCGCGGCC
>JBBDHT010000020.1:0-21428 GCA_040880765.1 Acidimicrobiia bacterium
CTACGACATGTAGTCGGACTCATCGTTGAGCCGCCTGAGGGTGTGTCGGCAGACGCACCCTCAGGCTTGCTCCGACCCCTCAACAGATGCCTACGCGTCTGGGTTGAGCCCACGCTTCCGGGTCTTCTCGCCGGGTTGGCCCGGATCCCACTCGTCCTTGCCGGACATGCCGAACCAGAGCAGGCCGGCGGCGACGCTCCCCAGTCCAACGGCCGCTTGCCAGTAGAGCTCTACCGCCTCGGCGGCCGTGCTGAAGGCGACCATGAGGCCCTCGGCGGGCCGCAGGTCACGAGAGGTCTCGAACACCTCGGCGACCCTGGATTGGGAAGGGCTGGCGGCGGAGAAGACCACTGGCGTCACTCCCTGGCCGGGGGTGACAGTGGAGCTTTCGCTCGCGTCGTCCCCGGGCCCGATGGTGGTGGTCGTCGTGGGGGTCGCTGTGAAGCTCGCCGGGACTGTGGTGGTGGTGGTGGCCGGGGTCGGCACTGTTGTGGTGGTTGTTGTCGGAGGAGTTCTGGGAGGGGTCGTGGGAGGGGCTGTGGGAGGTGTCGTTGTGGGGGTCGCGATGGTGGTGGTTGTGGTGGTGGTCGTGGTCGTCGTGGTCATCGAGGCCTGGCTCAGGTGGAGATGGGCGTCGTAGGTGCTTGTCCCGTAAGCGAACAACATGTCGTCTTCGGAGTTGTCCTCGACCATGAGTCGCACCACCAGCGAGCTGCCAGAGGCAAATTGGTGGTTGCTTACCGGGGTGGAGACAGTTGTCGACTGCCACCCGTCGGGTTCGTCCAAAGTCTTACTACTACTCGTCAGCACCGTGCATGTCGTTTTGCAGTCCATGACATACACCTTGAACTTCAAGGTCTTGTCCTCGTCAAAGTCCTTCGCCGCCCCCCAGATCTTGAAGTGGACTACAGAAATGGTTTGGCCGCTGGCATCGTAGACCCACTCCTGATACTTCTTGGGATCGGTCTCGTTGAGGCCTTTATTGGTCTTCTGGAGGAAGAGGCCGGGATCGTCGTCACGATCGGGGTCGTAGTTGGGGAGGCTGCCCCCGGGCGGAGCGGTAGAGCTCATCGTCGCTACCGGCTCACCGCTTCCAGTGAGATAGAGGGTCTTGCTGTCGGCGAGGGCGGGTGTGGCCAGGGTCAGACCGAACACAGCAGTGATCACCCCGAGGATACCCAGCCGCCTCATCCCGGCGCCACCGCCATGACAATCCCTGGCGACTCCATCGCCGGATCATCTTCCTGAGCACTCGGTAGCCGGAGGGTGAAAGTGGTCCAGCTCCCGCTTCTCTCATAAAGCACCGCTCCTCCCATTCGCCTTGCCAACTCCTGGGAGACGGCCAGCCCCAGCCCGACGCTGCCCGCGAGAAGGGCCTGGCGTCCCTCGTGGGCGAAACGCTGAAACAGTCTGAGCTCGAGGTCGGGAGGCACCCCGGGCCCGTCGTCGGCGACCATCAAGGTCGCCGAGTCACCATCGTCGGAGGTGGTGATGACGATGCGGTCGCCACCGTGGCGGAGCGCGTTGGACACCAGGTTGTGGATTATCTGGCGAAGATGGAGTGGATCGGCGAGTACGGACGTCGCAGGCACCTTGATCTTGATGTCCTCGCCGGACAGCACGTAGGTGGCGGTGGCTACCTTCACGGTGTGGGCGAGGTCGACTGTCTCTGCGCGCACTGTGAGGGAGTCGGCCTCGAGCCGGGCGGCGACCAGAAGGTCGCCGACCATCCGGGCCAGGTCCGCCGAGCTGGAGTGGATGATGCCCAGCTGCTCCCGGGTATCCGCTGACAGCGTCGGGTCCTCGACCAGTATCTCGGAGAAACCGACGATCGTGGTGAGTGGTGTCCGCAGCTCGTGGGAGAGACCGGCGACGAACTCGTCTTTTGCTCGACTCAGCTCCTGTTCCGCCTCGAGGCGTGCCTGCATCAATTGCTCCCGTTCCCGAACCCGCCTCCGCAGGATCAGCCAGAAGGCGACCATCGTGATAGCGGGAATGGCGAAACTGATCGCCACGAAGGTCAATCGGGAGATGCGGCCGCCGGTTTCCTCGGAGTCGGCGATCAACGTCGCCAGTTCGACTTGCCTCTCGCCGAGATCGGCTTCAAGGGCGTCGAAAGCCGGCTCCACAGAGTTGATCCTGATTGTCTCGGCCTCGGAAGACTCCCCTGCCTCGGCGAGGTCCACCGTGGTGTTCCCGGCGGCGATGAAGTCGTCAAGGGCCGGCGACCCCTCCAGAGCGTCCAGGCTGGCTAGTTCGGCAACGCCCGCCAAACTCTCCCTGGCCTCGGCGATGGCTCGCGCCGAGCCTTCCTCATCGGAGACGTCCTCGTAGGAGAAGAACACCGCCTGGGCCACGGAGGCCCGAGCGATCCCGGCTGCACCCAGATTTGCATTGACCTCATGGAGTTCCCGGGCATTGTCCGCTACCTGAGAAGCGCCATAGCTGTTGGAGAGGAGGACGCCCAGCCCGAACAGGCCAATCGAGACCAGCAGGATCAGCGCTCCGACAAAAAAGCGCGTGCTGGTCCGAGAGCCCCCCGATCTGTGTAAGACCTCCATTGGGCTCTCATCGACAGAGTTTGGGATTTTCTTTAAACCCTGGCCCGGTTTTGATGCTGGTCACAAAGAGACCAATGGCGATTGTGGCTACCTCGAGCGGTGCCCGCGACGCTATCAGTGAAGATCGCGTCGAGGTTCTCCTGTCTCGCGCCAAGGTGAAAGCAGTGGTGGGGCTCCCGACCGACATATCGCTACCGAACCCCATCCCCGGCCTCAGACAAGTGCCCCGACCACTAACGTTTGCCGCGTTCAGGACGGCCAGATGACGCCGCCAGCTGCGTCCTCGTCCTCGACGAACGGACCGGGTGGCCAACGTCGACGCGTCCTTGCTGGTCGACGCCCCTGACTCGCCCTGAACATCGCCATCGTTATTGGCCTACGACTAGAAGATCTCCGGGCACCAGGGTTGGGGGTCCCAGCCGAAGGCGAGGTCGGCCTCGGCCATCATTGATGCGTCCCCGGCGGTTCGACCCGCTCTGGCCAGTCTGCGGAAGCCCTCGCTTCCCAGATACACCGCACCAAGGTCCTCGATGTCCATGACGATGTTCGGCTCAGCGCTGGACGGTTCGCATTCCGAACCGTCTTCTGAAGTCTCCAACCGGAACGTCCCGCCGGCGAGGCCCATCGGATCGTGCACCTCGATCACCCCGTGGAACCCGGCCCGATACTTCCGTGCGGTCAGTGCCTCCGCAACATCCATCACCCGTACCCACAACCCATCAGAGACTTCTGTTTGGGCGCGGCGGGATCCGGCTAGAAGATCGAAGATCGGGTCGTCGGGAGAGCGTAGCTTCGCGGTGAACCTGGCGACCAGGTCGTGATTGAGCAAGAAAGACCACAAACTCGCCCAGGACTCTGGGGTGTTGGCAAAAAGGTCGGTAATCCCCATCTCGGTCCCGGAGTGGCCGTCTTCGCCCGGTCCCGACTTGGTGCGATACCTGGCGTAGCCGCCGATACCGTCATCACCGTCGACTACCGCCCACCTCCAAGCGGTGAATCCTCCGCGGCGGGAAGGAAGGTCGGAGAAGACCCGGGTCTGCCACCATTCGGGCGATCTCCTGAACATACCGGGCTGACCGACCCGGAACCTGTCGTGGAACGGAGGCACCAGCGCCTCCGCCTCATCCTTGTCTACCAGCCTTACCGGGCGGGTCTCCGGAGCGTGGCGGGAAAGGGCGTGGCCTCTGCGGTGAACCATGATCCCGGCGGTGGTCGAGGCTCTCCCGAAGCCGAACCTCCCGTAGATCTCCGACTCGGCCGCCCACAGGGCAGCGATCGGCTCGTCATGCTCGAGGACATCGGCGAAGTGTCGCTGCATCATCTCGGTGAGAAGACCCTGGCGTCGCCGGGTTGGCGACACCGTGACCACGGTCGTCCCGCCGCAGGAGACAACGTTGCCCGGGACTGTCATTTCGAGGCTGAAGGCACCCAGGGTGGAGACGGCCTCTTTCCCGTCGAAATGGCCGAACGCCCGGTCAAGTTCGAGGACTGGCCTGAGGGTGTCCTCGTCGGGGTTGTAGTCGAACCCGAAGGTCCGCTCGAGGTTCTTGACGAAACCGGGATAGGAGGCTTCGTCGATCCGGCGCAGTTCGAGCGCCACGTCAACCGTCCGTCGGAACGCCTGCTGCGGTCTTGGTGTTTTCGACTTCGGTGGCGAAGTTGTCGGCGGCCTGGGTATATGCCACAACTGCAGCCCGCCGGAGATCGCCGGGGTCGTCCGACTGGAGGCCGTCGACGGCGTCGCTTGCCGCTCCCGCAGCCTGGTCGATGGCACTGGTCAGCGCCTCGTGGCTGGTCTCGAAACCCACCGGGACGGTCATGGCCGCGACCCGGTCGGCCAGCGCCTGGGTGTCGACTTCGACCGTCTCCATTCGCGGTTCGGCGTCGGAATACTCGATCTCCCTGGGGTCGGCATCGAAGCCGTCGTTCACCGTGACCATCTCGGTTCGCAGCAACTGCAGTGAGGTGTTCACCTCGTCCAACTCGTCGAGGTAAGCCTGCACCTCGGGTTCGACAGTGCCGTTGCCCGGCTCGGCACCGGTGGTGCTAGTGGTCTCGCCATTTGGAGCGGTTGTGGTGGTTATTCCGGAGGCCAATGTTGTGTCAGGAGATGCCTCGGGAAGTTCGTTGATGAAAAAATAGGTGAATGCGATCATCCCCAATACGACGAGGGGAAGAATCCATCGGCCCGGCTTCGGGTCTGGGTTGACTGCCATGACGGTCAAAACGATAGCTTCCTGTGGCGAGTTCCCCGGTATCCGACGGAACGTTCCGGAATGTCGCCTGCAACGGGTCTCTTGAATCGGCTGCCCGGGTCCCATACGTTCGGCATATGGATGAACAGAAACAGGAGGTCTACGAGCGGATTCCGTGGGAGACCCTCGAAGACCGGGGGAAGGACCGTCAATGGCTGATCATGGGGATTGCGGCCGCGGTCGTGGCCGGGTCGCTCGGGTTCTCGTTCATGAGCAACCGGTCCGTCCCGCTTCCTCCCGGTCCAACCGGGGTCGTGACCGCCGAAACAACTCCCTCCACGACCCTCAATCCGCTACCGCCTCCGCAGCCGGCACCGAGCATCGTCTCGGAAGCCGACCTCTATGCTGTCGATCCCGATCGGCTCGCATCCGAGGCGGCGGCCCATGCCCGCTGGGTGGTTAGGGAGTATCTGGCAAGCGACGGCTCATCCGATCAGCGAGAAATCTTGCGTAGTCTCTTGCCGGCCGACCTACCTCTCCCTTCAATCCCCGATGGTGTGCTCGTGTTCGTGGAATGGGTCGACACGTTCGGTGTCGAAGAGCTGGATGTTGCCACCTACCGCATCGAAGTGCTCGCCCGCTACATGGTGTCCACCGATGGCAGCATCTACCAGCGGGTCGCCCCTGAGATCTTCACCGTGGACATCGGCGTCGCAGACGGGTTGCCCAGGGTGCTGTCCGCTCCCAGCGTGAGAGTTGCGGAGGCGACTGCAACAGCCGGGCTCGGCCTCGGGGATGTCCCCGAAGCAGTGGCGGCCAGTGCTGCGTCGATATCGCCTGGGAGTGAGATCGTCGGCGGTTATGTCAGCGCGAGCGGGACCTGGAACGTGGTTGTCCTCACCTTCGGGCCGGGCGGGGTGCTCCGGCCGGAGACGGTCACGATCAACCCTTGACCGCTAGGAACCTCCGAAGTGTTTCTCTAGGATCCGGACGGCCTCGGGAGTTATCGATTCCCACGATCCGGCAGGAGTTTTGGTGATGGTTACGAAGTCGGCGGTCATAAAGATGCTGCCAACGCCGTCGAGGGCGAGGAGTGCCGTTGCCAGCTCGTTGTCGGTTTCCTTGCCACTGACGAAGGTGGCTGGTCCGCCGACCGGCTTCCCGACGGGAAACTTCATCGCGTTTGGGTTCGGTGTCGGTGTCGGGTTGATCGCCATGGGGCTCTGAGGGTAACCCATGGTGGCTTTCGTCGGGGTCGATGTCGGAGGGACCTTCACCGATGTCGTTGTCTACGACGGGTCTCAGGTGGTCTCGTGGAAGACCCCGACCACATCCCCGCAATCGACTGGTGTGATCGAGGCCCTACGCAGACTTGGGTCCGGCGAGGACTTTCATTTTCTCCACGGAACGACTGTGGCAACAAATGCCCTGCTGGAGGAATCGGGGGCAAAGGTGATTCTGGTCACTTCCGAAGGCTTCGAAGACCTGATCGAGATTGGGCGCCAGGCCCGCACCTCTCTTTACGATCTGTCCGCCGACCGACCGCCACCATTGGTTCTCCGTGGCGACCGTGTGGGCCATGCGGATACCGATCGCACCCTCGAGTTGCTCAGCGATATGCAACCCGGCGCCATTGCCATCGGTTTGCTCGACTCGTTCCGTGATCCCGGCCCGGAAAGCGACCTGTCGGAGGCGATCCGGGCTGCCTACCCCGGGATTCCAGTGAGTGTTGCTTCGGAGGTGTCTCCCGGGTTTCGTGAGTACGAGCGGTTTGCCACAACGGTTATCGACGCCTACCTGGCACCCCGCGTGACCGGGTACCTCAGCGACCTGAACGATGAAGTTGCTTCCCTGTCGGCGTCTGTCATGACCTCTGCGGGTGGTCTGCTCCCGTTCGAAGCGGCCGCGTCGGCTGTCGGCACCTTGACCCTCTCCGGGCCGGCCGCGGGTGTTGTCGCCGGTGACAGCCTCCGCCAGTTCCACGGGCTCGAGTCGCTGATCACTCTCGACATGGGGGGAACCTCGACTGACGTGTCCAGGATCGGTGCCGACGGCGTCGTGCTGGCACCAACGCAGATCATCGCTGGCAGAGTCAACCGGGTCCCTTCCATGCCTATCCACACCGTGGGTGCGGGGGGTGGTTCGATCGGCTGGCTCGACCCCGGTGGTGCACTCCGGGTCGGACCAGCTTCGGCCGGGGCGCATCCCGGGCCCGCCGCCTACGGGTTCGGCGGTGAGGATGCCACGGTGACCGACGCCAATCTCTATCTGGGCTATATCCCCGAGGAGACCGGTTTCTCCTCGGGGCTCAATATGAGCAGAGCCCTCGCCGGGGTCGCGTTGGCCTCTCTGGGGGGCAAGCTCGGCCTTTCCGCTCTGGAGACGGCACACGGGATTCTCCGCGTTGTCGATGCTCACATGGACCGGGCGATCCGGAAGGTATCGATCGAGGAGGGTTTCGATCCGCGTCCGGCGAGCCTGCTCGCGTTCGGGGGCGCAGGTGGCCTGCACGCCTCCAGGTTGTGTCGGGCACTGGGGATGCGGTCCGTGATGGTCCCGCCCCATGCCGGTGCCTTTTCCGCCCTAGGCCTCCTGATGTCACGCCCCAGGGTCGAACAGCTGCGTTCAATACTGGCTGACTCGGAATCAGGGGAGGTCGTCGATCGGGTCGGGGAGATAGGGCAGGCCACCACGCAACGCTTCCTGGATATCCACCGGAAGCGGCCCGGACAAGTCCAGCTTCTGGTCGACGCGCGCTATGAGTCGCAGTCCCACGAGCTGTCGATTCCCTTTCGCGACGGTCAGGTGCGCGGTGACTTCGTTGCGGAGCACAAGTCGAGATTCGGATTCGACCTCGAGGACACCGCCGTGGAAGTGGTGAACGTGCGCGGTGTCGCATACGGCGAGGCTCCGATCACGTGGGACGCGGTGGTCCACGGGTCCGGTCAGGAACCGGAGCAGATCGAGCGCCCCCTGTGGATCGGGAATCAAGAAGTCGTCGCCGATGTCTGGCGGCGAACCACCCTTCCTGCGGGCTTCGAACTCGAGGGGCCGGCTCTGATCGTCGACGGCACCGCGTCGGTGCTTGCTGAGGACGGCGACCGGGTGCGCGTGCTGGACGACGGAACTCTGGAGATCAGCTGATGGTCCTCGATGTCGACGCTGCATGTCGGTTCGTCTCCACGCAGCTTGGCGTGGCTGCTGACCCGGAGAAGGCGCCGGCGATGCAGGCATACATGAAGACTGACATGCCGTTCTACGGTGTGCAGAAGGCGGGCCGGACACCAATTCTGCGCGCTCTGGTGAGGGACCATCAGCCTGAGACTGTTGAGGAGTACCGGAATCTCGTCCTCTCGCTCTGGAATCTAGATCACCGTGAGGAGAAGTACCTGGCGCTGGGCGTGGCCCGACAATTCGAGGCTTTTGTCCTGCCGGGCCAGATCGACCTGTATCGCAGGCTCATCGTCGAAGGAGGATGGTGGGACCTGGTCGACGAGGTGGCCACCAAGCTGATCCGGCACATGGTTGTCGAGTACCCGTCCGCTACCTGGCCGGTGGTGGACCAATGGATCGACGATTCCGACATGTGGCTGCGGCGATCGGCACTGATCTGTCAGATTGGCGCAAAGGATCGCACCGATCCTGCTCGCCTCTTCGGCTTCTGCGCCGCCAGGGCCTATGAGGAGGATTTCTTCATCCGCAAGGCAATCGGTTGGGCGCTCCGTGAGTACGCAAAGACAGAGCCGGATGCGGTGGCTGGGTTTATCAACTCACACATAGATGAGCTATCCGGTTTGAGCCATCGAGAAGGCTCAAAACACATACGTGATCTGGTCAAACCGAGATGATCGACCCGATAACGCTCGAGGTGGTCCGCAATCAGTTGGCTTCGGTTGCCGAGGAGATGGGAATGGTCCTGCGCTTCACGTCGCTGTCTCCGAACATCAAGGAACGGGCCGACTGCAGCGCTGCGGTATTCACCGCCGACGGTGAGATGCTTGCCCAGGCGGAGCACATCCCGGTGCATCTCGGGTCTATGCCCGCCTCGGTGCATGCATGCATCGCTCGCTTCGATCCGCGGCCCGGGGTCCAATATGCGGTGAATGATCCGTTCCACGGCGGCACACACCTCAACGATCTGACCCTGGTTGCCCCGGTGTTCTCAGGCCAAACGCTGCTTGGCTGGGTTGCCAATCGGGCCCACCACGCCGACGTGGGCGGCGAAGCTCCTGGCTCGATGCCCGCCCATGCGACCCGGCTCGAACAGGAGGGCCATGTGGTCCCCCCGATGCTCGCGGTTTCCGGAGGCCACTGGGTCGACGAGTTCGCCCTGCCTTTCCTCCATGCCACCCGCACCCCGCGGGAGAGGAAAGGTGACCTGGCAGCCCAGATCGGGGCCAACGCGGTCGGAATGCGCCGTATCAGCGACCTTGTCCGCCGGGAGGGAGAGTCGAACTTCTTTGCGATGAGCGATGCATTGCTCGGATACGGAGAGCGGCGGATGGCTGCCGCCGTGGACGCCCTCCCGGATGGTGTCTATCGGTTCGAGGACTTCATGGAGCACGGCGAGGCAGATATCGCGATCCGGGTCGCCATCACTGTCGAAGGTGATGGCCTCGTTGCCGATTTCTCCGGCACCGACCCTCAGGTCGAATCGAATTTCAACGCCGTGGAGGCGGTCACCCGCTCGTGTCTCTACTACGCGGTCCGTGTGGCAACCGACCCGACGATCCCTGCCAACGGTGGGTGCTACCGCCGGCTACAACTCCGCACCGAGAAGGGATCGCTGGTCGATGCCATGTCTCCGGCCGCAGTGGCGGCGGGGAATGTCGAGACCAGCCAGCGCATTTCCGATGTGCTGCTCGGCGCGCTTGCTGCCGCTGCCCCCGATCGGGTCGGGGCGGCGGGCCAGGGGACCATGAACAACGTCCTCGTAGGAAATGACGACTTCACCTACTACGAAACTGTCGCCGGCGGTCAGGGCGGGCGCCCGAGCGGGCCAGGTCAGTCGGGGATCCAGACCGGGATGACGAACACGGAGAACACGCCGATCGAGTCGCTTTCACAGCACTATCCGTTCCGTGTCACCCGTTACACACTCCGACTGGGGAGCGGCGGGCCCGGTTTTCACCCCGGTGGGGAGGGCATCGAGCGGGAGATCACCTTTGAGACCGATGCCGTGCTTTCGCTGATGGGTGAGCGCAGACGCCATGCGCCCTGGGGGCTGAACGGAGGAGGTCCGGGAGCCGTGGGCGAGGACTGGCTGATCCGCTCCGACGGCGACCGGCTTCGTCTCGGCGCCAAATCGACCGTCGACGTCGGGCCCGGGGACCGTCTTCTGGTGTTGACACCCGGCGGTGGTGGTTGGGGAGCGGCGACTAGCGCTCGCTGATCCGGGGGGCTGTGGAGGTGTGCCACGCCGGAGCAACTACTGTCACGGTGTGAAGGCGATAGAGGAACTACGCAGCCTGCTCGGCGTGGATCGGGTGCTCGACGACCCCCTGGAGCGTCATATCTTTTCCAAGGACGCCTCTCTGATGAGGGGCGACCCGCATTGCATCGTGTTCCCGCATACTGCTGAAGAAGTCGCTGTGATCGTGCGAATCGCCGCCGCCCATTCTCTGCCGGTCATAGCTCGCGGGGCCGGAACGGGGTTGACGGCTGGGGCCTCCCCGGCGCGGGGCGGGATCGTCGTGGTGATGACCGGGATGAACGACATCGAGATCGACGTCCTCAACCAGGCGGCATGGGTCGGGCCCGGCGTGATCAACCTCGACCTGAGCCGCGCTGCCCGGCCCTACGGCCTTCATTTCGCTCCGGACCCGTCCTCGCAGTCGGCCTGCACCATCGGAGGCAACCTGGCCAACAATTCCGGCGGGCCACACTGTCTTGCGGAAGGGAGTACCACCTCGCACGTTCTCGGGTTGGAGTTTGTCACCGCCTCAGGCGAGATTCTCCAAACAGGTGGTCTGGCGCCCGATCCACCAGGTCTCGACCTGAGGGCGCTCCTCGTCGGCTCCGAGGGAACACTGGGGATCGCAACCAGGATCCTCGTCAGGCTGCTCCCTCTTCCCGAGGACGTCCGCACGCTTCTTCTCGACTTCGAATCAGTGGAGGACGCCGCCCGAACGGTCTCCGACGTGATCGGTGCGGGAATGGTCCCTGCCGCCCTGGAGATAATGGACCAGCGGATGACTATTGCGGTGGAGAATTGGCTCGGCGCAGGACTTCCCACCGACGCAGCCGCAGTCCTGCTTGCCGAGGTGGTAGGCACGACGGCGACTGTGGAGTCTGAAGCCCGGATCATCTCAGAGATCGGTCGCGAGAACAGGGCGCGCGATGTTGTGATAGCGGTCGAACAAGCCGATCGCGACCTGCTCTGGAAGGGGAGAAAGTCTGCGTTCGGCGCAGTGGCCCAGCTCGCTCCCGACTATTACCTCCACGACACCGTTGTCCCCAGAACGCGACTGGTTGAGGCGATGGCTGGAGTCTATGAGATCGCCGACCGGCATGGCCTCACCATGCTCAATGTGTTCCACGCCGGTGACGGGAACCTCCATCCCCTCATCGCGTTTGACGCCTCGGACCCGGTTGTAGCCGAAAAAGTCCGGATTGCGGGGGACGAGATCGTCGAGCTCTGCCTGTCCATGGGAGGAGCCCTTTCGGGGGAACACGGCATTGGCGTGGAGAAGCGAGATCTGATGTCGGTCAGCTTCTCCGAGATGGACCTCGACGCCCAGGCCCGGGTCAAAGACGTCTTCGATTCCTCTCACGTGCTCAACCCCGACAAGGTCCTCCCATCGGGATCGCGGTGCTTCGACTTCGGTGGGGTGCGGAGGGAGATACCCGAAGGTGCGTGGGTGTGAGATTGCTGGCCGACCTCGAGGGTGAGATCGAGGGTGCCCCCGATGGCGTCCACCTCCAACCAGCCAGCGTCGACGAATTGGTCCGCATCGTAAAGGCGGCGTCCGACAGCGCAACCCCCGTCCGTGTTTGGGGAGGCGGGACCCGCCAGAAGATGGGGAACGAGCCACCAGGAGGGTTGGTCGTCTCTACCGGGGGCATGAGCCAGATCGACGTGTTCGAGCCGGAGGATCTGACAGTTGTGGTGGGGGCCGGGATCGGAGTAGGAGAGCTCGAAGCGCGGCTTGCGGACAAGAATCAGACTGCTGTGCTCCCGGAGCGGCCCGGGGCGGCAACTCTGGGAGGCGTGCTGGCCACCGGCCGCGCCCCGCTGCGGAGAGCGCGACATCTCGGCCTGAGGGAACGGGTCCTCGAAGTGACCTCCGTAACCGGGGATGGCCGGGTGGTTCGCTCGGGTGGTCGTGTTGTTAAGAACGTCTCCGGCTTCGACCTCCACCGCGCCGCGGTCGGTGCGTTCGGGTCGCTCGGCATCATCGTCCAGGTATGCCTCAAGTTATGGCCGCTGGCCAAGGCATCGGCAACTATCAGGCTCGAGGATCCCGATTCCGTGGCCAGGGTGAAGCGGCCCCTTGCCCTGCTCGAGTCGCCCGGCGGTCTCACGCTTTACGTCACCGGGACCGAATCCGACGTGGCCGATACGGTCGATCGTGTCGGAGGGGATGCCACCCCCGGCCTTCACTGGCCGGAGGATCCTGTTGGTGAGTTCAGCTGGTCTCTGCGGATACCGCCGTCGAAGATCGGAGACGCGCTCGCCCGGGTAGCTCCGTGGCGCCACCTGGCCATCCATGGCGCCGGTGAGGTGCGTCTTGCTTCGGATGATATCGAGGGGGCGATGGACCTCCGGATATGGGCGGAGGAACAAGGTGGGTCGCTCGTCCTGGTCGACCATCCGGGAGACCTGCCACCGGTCGACCCCTGGGGGAAGCCGCCGGAGACCCTGGAGCTACAGCGCAGGCTTATCGCACAGTTCGACCCGGCTCGCATCCTCAATCCGGGCAGACTCCCCGGGGGTCTCTGATGGGCTGGGTGACCGAGCACCGTCCCGACCCGGCAGGCCTGGCGTCATGCGTCCAGTGCGGCTTGTGTCTCCCGGTCTGTCCGACCTTCCGCCTCACCGGGCGGGAGACCGCCTCGCCTCGTGGTCGCTTGCAGGCGATGAGTGCCGTGGCCGACGGCGTCGCAACCGTCGACTCGAAGTTCGAGGAGATCCTCGACTTCTGCCTGGGGTGCAGGGCTTGCGAGCCCGTATGCCCGGGACTGGTCCCCTATGGCTCACTGCTCGAAGGCTCACGCGCCGAGATCGCAGTGCAGATCCCTTCTGCGGGCCGCCGGGCCCGCGGCTGGGTGCTGGGGAGGGTCGTGCCGTCGCGGCGATTACTCGGGGCTATGACCGCGGTTCTCCGGCTATTGCAGAAGCTACGGCTCACCGCGTTGGTCCCCGGGCGCTTTCGCAGGTCGCTCTCCGGGATGCGACGCCTCGCGCCCGCGGTGTCGAGAACCTTCTCGGAGCAAGATGCACGGGGGACGGTGGGAGTACTGCTCGGTTGTGTCCAGGAGCAGTGGTTCTCCCCGGTGAACACAGCAGCCATCGAGTTGCTCACGATGGCGGGACACGAGGTGGTGGTCCCCGAGTCGCAAACGTGTTGTGGTGCCCTGGCTGCACACGACGGCCATGCCGACGTCGCCGACCTTCTCGGGGTGCGCAACGAAGAGGCGTTTGCGAATTGTGACCTCATCGTCGCCAGCGCTGCTGGATGTTCCGCCCATCTCCATGACACCTACGGCGACCGCGCAGGAGATATCACCACCGCAATCGCCAAAGCAATCGACGACGGCCGGCTTCCTGTCCTCGCCCCCTCCGGTGATGCCGTGGTAATCCAGGATCCATGTCATCTCCGTCACGCACAGAGAATCACAGCGGCTCCCCGGCGGATCGTCGAGGCGGCTGGTTACGACCCCGTCGAAATCGACGACGACGGGATGTGTTGCGGGGCGGCCGGCCTCTATACAGTGCTTCAACCCGAGGCGTCCGCCGAATTGGGCATCCAGAAAACGGACCGGATCAAAGCTCTCGACGGCACGATCGTCGCCTCCGCGAATCCCGGATGCGAGATGCAGTTGCGGGCATTCCTCGGCGGCGAGTACGTGATAAGACACCCGATCGAGTTGTACCTGGAAGCCGTCAAGGCGGCCGCTTCCAGCGCTAACGTCGCTCCGGTGGAGATGCATTCATGAACGAGGCACTGGGAGGAGGGTCATCCACCGAACGCCTCAAGCGCTACGGAATTCTCGCCTACGGGGCCATCGGCAATATTTTCGATGTGGGACTCGTGGTGCTCGGCACCCTCTTCGTCGGGTTGGGATTTACCGTCCTGCTCGCCGGCTTCGAGGTTGTCGGCTCAATCGCCGACATGTCGACCCCCGCCCTCCTCGGCTCCGCAATCATTCTCATAGTGGTGGGAATGTTCGCCCTTGGGGTGGCGTCGGAAGGTCCGCTGGGCAGAGGTCGGCGCCTGGTCGGGTTCAATATCTGGGAGATCGGCATCGGTAGAGCCATCGCAGCCTTTCTCGTCGGCCTGGTCCTGCTACTGATCCATGGTTTGACGGCGGGGATCGTCGACGATCTTCCGGTGGTGTTCCTCCGCGGGGCTGAAGGGCTCCACGCGGTCTCGGTCGCCGGGATGGTCGCCGTCCCCCTGGTCGGAGTTCCGCTGTCGTTGCTCATCCGCAACCTCGATGACGGCTACGACTGGTTGAAGCGCTACGAGCTCCACGCGATTTTCGTCGTCTGGCTCATCGCCACGCTGGTTCTGCTCTAACCGCTGCTCAGACCGCTTTGGTGTAGACAAAGGTCTCTGAGACGGTGGCGCCGGCCCTTCGTAAGGCTTCTCCCGACCAACCTGTCTGCGGGATGCGGTAGGTGACGCGGTTGGCGTCTCTCTCGACCGCTAGATGGTCGAGTCCGGCGATGAGGCGAGGGAAGTCGTTGGGCGAGGATGCGACCCAGACCACATCGATCTCGCCTTCATCCGGATATTCCACGACGGCCCAGCCTGCCGGGTTGTTGAACAGCCGCTGCTCACGGGCCGAACGATCGAGGTCTTCGACCGTCGACCGCTTCCAGGTCCACGAGCTCGCCTTCAATCCGCGACCGGCTTCGCAGAGCTCACCGGTCGACCAGTACATCCAGGCCGGATCGACGTCGGAGCGCCCGGCCAGACTCAATCTCTCCATCCTCACCGGCTGATTGGCGGCACGACCTTCGAGCACGCCGAACACCCAGACAGATGTCTTGCGGTATCCGAGCTTCTCGACCTGGGCCTGGGCGACCGTGTTGGTGTCCTCGGTGGCGAGCCGGACCACCCTGCCACCCTGGCCGCGCACCCACGCCACGGAGGTTTTGTTCAGCATCGACCCGAGTCCCTTTCGCTGTGCCGCCGGGTGGACCCTGGCTGCGGAAAGCCAGCCTTCGTCGGGGCTGAGCATCCTCACGACACAGATCGCTAGCGGGGTGTCGTCTGAGTCGACGGCGACGAGGACATGGAGGTCAGGATCCTCGATCCAGCCCGGGAGAGACCCGGCCACATAGTCTCCCCAATCAAAGGTGTCCTGAGTCCAGCCGGCGATGCCTGGGGCGTCGTCGGGTCTGGCTTGCCGGAGCGCGTAAGTCATGAATCACATCCGGTCCGGGACTTCTATCCCGAGCAGATCGAGAAGTCTCTCCAGCGTCACCAGCGCCCATGAGGCGAGGGAGAGCAGTGACGCCTGTCGGCCCGTGTCATCCTCGGAAAGGATGTGGCAAACGTCGTAGAAGCGGTTGAATCGGACCGCGACATTGTGGGAGTACTCGGCTACGTGGTTTGGAGCGCGCAATTCAATGCTCCTCGCCACTACCTCGGGGAACTGTGTCAGCTCGAGAAGGAGATCACGTTCGGCGTCGACAACCGGCGGTAGGACCGGCCCGGTCTCGATTCCTTCCTCGGCCGCCCGCCTCAGAATCGACTTGATCCTGACCGCCGCGTACTGAAGATACGGGCCGGTCTTTCCCTCAAAGGAGCTGAACCGCTCCAGGTCGAAGACGTAATCGGAGGAGCGGTTGTTGACCAGGTCACCGTACTTCAGAGCGGCGATCCCTACCTGGGTCGCGATCTGCTCGCGTTCGTCTTCGGGGTACTCCTCCGCCAGGTGGGCCTCGTCCAACCGGTCCCGTGCTGCCTTGATGACCATCGCGATGAGGTCTCCGAGTCGGACCACACCGCCCTCCCGGGTCCGGAACGGCTTACCATCGGGGCCGTTCATCGTTCCGAATCCGATGTGCTCTATGGTGACGCTCTCCGGTGCGATCCCTGTCTTTCGTGCCACCCGGAACACCTGGGTGAAGTGGTCGGCCTGGCGGCGGTCGACGACATAGAGGATGAGGTCGGCGCCGAGGTCCCGGACCCGCATCTCCACGGTCGCCAGGTCGAACGTCGAATAGAGGTATCCGCCTGCAGAGGACTCGAGGATGAGGGGCGGGTACTCCCGATTGTCCCCTTCCTCTTCGACTTTCACGATGAGCGCACCCTCGGACTCTTCGGCGAACTCGGTTGCACTCAGACGTTCCACGAGAGGACTGAGACGGTCCCTGACATCTGACTCGCCGTACCAGAGGTCGAATTTGACCCCCAGAGCAGCAAAGTCGGCCCTTTGCGACTCCTCACTCACAGCCTTCATCTGTTTCCAGAGTGCGAGGTAGCCGGGGTGGCCTTGCTGGAGTGCCACTGTCGTATCCCGGGCCAGGGCCTGGAAGTCTTTATCTTCTCGCGCCCTCGCCGCTGCCTCGGGATAGATCCGCTGCAGGTCCTCGAGGCTCACCGGTGGAGTTTCCGGGAACTCGACGGCGGTTTCGTCGAAGTAGGGAAGGTCGGGACTGGCCTCTTCAATTGCCGCGATGACCAGACCCATCTGGAACCCCCAGTCGCCGAAGTGAGGGTCGCGGATCACCTTCTCCCCGGCAAAGTGAAAGAGCCGGGCGATCGAGTCTCCGATGATTGTCGCCCGGATGTGGCCGACATGCATGGCCTTAGCCACGTTGGGTCCGGCATAGTCGACGATGACCGTTCTCGGGTCCTGGGGCGGCTCGAAGCCAAGGTTGGGGTCCTGGCTCGTCTTTCCCGCCCACCCGGCAAGCGTGGCGTCGGTCAGGGTGATGTTGATGAAGCCGGGCCCGGCCACCGAGCTGGAGGCAATCGCAGGCTCCTTCTCCAGGTAAGCAACGACGCCTTCGGCAATCTCTCGTGGAGGCCGTCCCGCTTGCTTGGCAGCAGACATTGCCCCGTTGCACTGGAACTGGGCGAGCTCGGGACGCTGTGACGGCACCACCTCGCCAAATTCCGGCGGAAGTCCGAGGGAGGCGAACGCCGCGCCGACCAGTTCGGAGAGATACTTCTGTAACGACATTGCCGCCGAGGGTAATGGGGAGATCGCCCCTGCCTGTTCCCCGCACGCGTCTCTCCCTCCGCTGACCGGAGGGGAGGGGTCAATACTTGGCTAGTTCTTGGGCTTTCTCGACTATGTCCTGGGCGGTGGGGTAGAGGGCACCTTCGAGTGATCCGGCGTAGGGCATTATTGGCACGTCGGGCAGTGCCATCCGCTTCACCGGGGCATCGAGCCATTCGAACGTCTTGTCAGCGATCTGAGCTGCCACTTCGGCCCCATATCCGACAAACTCATTGTCCTCGTGGACGATGAGGGCCCGCGATGTCTTCTTGATCGACTCTTCGATCGTTGGCCAGTCGAGGGGTTTGAGGCTCCGCAGGTCGATGACCTCCGGGGAGATCCCGAGGTCTTCGAGGATGGCAGCTGCCTCCGTGGCGAAGTGAGCCATCGCCCCGTAGGCGATGATCGTGAGGTCAGTTCCCGGATGCCTGATCGCGGCCTTACCGAGCGGTACCCGATGCTCGCCTTCGGGATACGGGCCCCTTGCCAACCGGTAGAGCTTCTTCGGTTCGAGGATCAGGACAGGGTCGGGGTCTTCCACTGCAGTGAAGAGGAGACCTTTGACGTCGGCGGGGGTCGACGGCACCACGACCTTGAGCCCGGGCACATGGGTGTAGAACGATTCGATCGACTGGGAGTGATACAGGGCGCCGTGGATGCCGGCCCCGTAGGGGGTCCGGATCACGATCGGGCAGTTCCAACGCCCGTCGGAGCGGAAGGAGATGCGGGCCGCTTCGGAGACGATCTGATTGAACGCCGGGTGGATGTAGTCGGCAAACTGGATCTCCGGGAGGGGTTTGAACCCGGCCGCTGCCATGCCGATGGCGACCCCGATTATCGACGACTCAGCGATCGGGGTGTTGAAGCAACGCTCCGGCCCGAATGTTGCGGTTAGCGACTCGGTCGCCTTGAACACGCCGCCTTTGCGGCGGGCCACGTCCTCGCCGAAGAGGATCGCATCATCGTATTTCTCGAAAATCTCGTGGAGGGTCCGATTGATGGCTTTGATCAGGTTTACGGTCTCGCCCTCGATCGGAGGATCCGGTTCGGTGGTGGGGGTGTCAGGGATGATCGGCTTGGCGTAAACCCGGGAGGTGGGCTCGTCGGGATCCGGTGATGCCTCCGCCTTCTTGACCGCCTCGGCGAGGGTCGTGACCACTTGGTCATCGAGGGCGGATTCGGTTGCCTCGGTGAGCAGTCGATTCTCGATCAGGTAGAGCTTGAGCGCCTGGAGGGGGTCCTCCTTCCGCCAGGTCTCCACCTCCTCGCGGGTGCGGTACAGGGTGTCGTTGTCATCGGAGGTGTGTGCGTAGTACCGATAGGTCTCCGCCTCGATGAGAGTCGGCCCGTCCCCGGAACGTGCCCGAGCAACGGCTGTTTGCATCGTCGCCACCACTTCGAACGGGTCGTTTCCATTGATCGCATGACCCGGGAAGCCGTAGCCCTGGGCGCGGTTCGCGATCTTTCCCGCAACTTCTTCCTCAGTGGGCACCGAGATGGCGTACTGGTTGTTCTCGATGACGAAGATCAATGGCAGGTTGTGGATTCCCGCCCAGTTCATCGCCTCGTGCCAGTCTCCCTCCGATGTCGAGCCTTCTCCGCCGTACACGACACACACCGCTCCGGTGCCGCGAATCTTGGCGGCGTGTGCGATTCCCGCCGCATGGGGGAACTGCGGGCCGATGACCGACGATTGGGTGAGGACTCTCCGGTCCGGATCGGACCAGTGACTGGGAAGCTGCCTGCCCCCTGACATGGGGTCTGCTTTCTTGGCGAACACCCCGTAGAAGATTTCCTCGGGAGTGAATCCCCAGGCGAGGGCGACGCCCATGTCCCGATAATAGGGAAGGATCCAATCCTTCTCCCGGTCGAGGGCGAAGACCGACCCGACCTGAATCGCCTCGTGACCGGACGCTCCCAGGACGAAGTCGGCGCGTCCCTGCCGCTGCAGTGCCCACATTCTGTCGTCGACCCGGCGCGCCATCAGCATCAACCGGTACATCTCGATTACCTGGTCGTTGCTCAGGCCGAGGGAGTCGTGGGTGCGTGCGGTCACGGTCGATTAATTCCGGTCGTCTCCGCTGCGGCGAAACCTTCTCAGGTCCCCGATGTCACGTATCCGCTCCCGGGCCACATGAATGGCAGCAGCGTGAGGGTTGATGGCCTGCTCCTTTGCGGTCTCGAGAATTCGGAGAGTCGCGTCGTAGATGGCGTCGACGCGGTGCATGGCGCGGAGCTTGGAGTATCCGTGCAGTTCGTCGTAGACGTTGATCAGCCCGCCGGCGTTCACCACAAAGTCCGGGCCATAGAGGATTCCCCTGTCGGCGATCCGCTCCGCGTCCTTCTCGGTCGCGAGTTGGTTGTTGGCACTGCCGACGATGGCCTTGCAGTTCAGTTCGAGAATGGTCTCCTGGTTGAGCCCGGCGCCGAGGGCGCAAGGCGAGAAGAAGTCAGTTTCAACGGTGTGGACAGTCTCGAAGTCGACGGCCTTCACCCCGAACTTCTCGAGGGCAGCATCGAGAGTGGGTTGGTAAGCGTCGGCTATCAATACTTCGGCTCTCTCCTCGACGAGCAGTTGAACAAGGGCAGATCCGACCTTGCCCACGCCTTGCACCACGAATCGCCGGCCGGCGAGGTCGGGGTCTCCCCAGAGGAACTGGGCAACGGCCCTGGCCGCCGCATACAGGCCGCGGGCTGTCACCGGCGAAGGGTCGCCGGCGCCTCCCTCGGCCACCGAGTTCCCTAGCGCCCAGCGTGTCTCCCGCCGCACGATGTCGAGGTCGTTAGTCGATGTCCCGACGTCCTCGGCGGTGATGTAACGGCCCTGGAGCGAGTCGACAATGCGACCGTACGCTCGGAAAAGACGCTCGGACTTGTCGGTGCGGGGGTCACCGATTATCACGGCTTTGCCCCCTCCGAGATCGAGACCTGCGGCTGCTGCCTTGTTTGTCATCCCCTCTGAGAGGCGGAGAACGTCGATGAGGGCATCGTGTTCCGATTCGTATGGAAAAAAGCGAGTCCCGCCTAAAGCGGGACCGAGAGCTGTGGAGTGGATTGCGATAATGGCTTTGAGCCCAGATACTTTGTCGTAGCCATATAGGACTTGTTCGTGTCCTTCTACGGCCACCTCATCGAATACGGTCAACTTGCCGTTCCTTTCGTGTCAAAGGCTGTGCAGCACTCGATATTGATCATACCCAAACCCCTGCAGATGCGCTCCGGGCATCATTTAACGCCCCGCCTCTGTCACCATATGGGGTATGACCAAGACAGCTTTTCTGAGGGTGTACTCGCCGGTTGGGCCCCACGACGAAGAGCCCGTTCCTGCCTTCGTCCGTACCTACGGAATGCTGTCAGAGTCGGAACACGACCCGTCGCATGCGGTGGAGTGGGAAGGGAAGAAGATGTCCTGTCCCCGATATCTCCGGCTCCGCGTTCTCGAGTCGACGGTTGCCTTCGCCAATTCGTTTCAGGGAATGGGCACGTCACTGATCCCGGAGGCGGCGGCAGAGGCCGCCGACAGGGAGCTGCGCAGTTACCGGGCGCAACATCCCGAGCATCGTTCCCACGTGTTGACGTCGGCCTGGCATGTTCCCGTCAGGTGGTTTGTCGGTTTCTCACCCGACCAGCGCGAGGTCTACGGAGATGTCGATGCGCCGCGTGTCAGGTATCGGTCGGGAATCGTTGCCGTCCGCGATCGTCTCCAGCGCGCGGTCGACGTCCTGAGAAAAGTCGGGATGATTCAGGGTCCGACGGTGGAGATGGAGCAGTTGATCTCCTGGCTTGCGCCTTTCCCGGCAGAGTCGATGGTCGAGCTGGATTTCGCTGAAGTCTCCGACCTGTTCCCGCCCGAAGAGCTCGTCCTTGACGACTCAGTCTCGCTGGTCCAGGAGTCTGTGGACGCGCTCGAGTCGGGCGACATGATGCGTGCCGGTGAGCTCTACGGGACAGTGGTGACCCGTTGGTCTCACGCCTACGCGGTCACGTTCAGCAGCTGAGCTCCTTCGTTTTGAAGCTGTGTGCCGATGCCGAAGGTCGTATCGGCTTCACCACCTGATTTGTCTGGAATCGCCCCGCTAGATTTTCTCAGGAGTTCGGGAATTTTTGCTAGCACCCGTGTTGTTTTATCCTTGTGAACGAGATCACAAGGGGTTCTGCCCCGACGGTTTCCGGATTTGCGACGTGGCGCGGATTCCGCTCCGCCCGAGCGGTTTCTTCTCCTCCTCAAGCCGCTCCACGTCGCATTGCGTCGAAGGGCCCGAACCCACCA